>NZ_JAWODO010000057.1:0-14731 GCF_046483245.1 Desulfosalsimonas sp.
ATTGCCACCAGATGACCCGGATTTTCCGGCCAGTGCCGGGCCATTTGAGATACAAACGCACCCAGGGCGGGGGCATAGGTGGCATCCTCCGGGCCGGCGCCCCGGGCAAAGGCTTGCTCAAGACTTCCGTGCCGGTCCGCAACCCCTTTTAAACCCGCAAGCATGGCCGCCACATGCCGGCCGGTGGCAAAGCGGTGCACAAACCCATCAAAATCCGCATACAGATCCTCAATGCCGGCATTTTCCAGGTAGCCCCGGGGCGAAGGGCCCATTTTGTCAAGGACCATTCGCACGCTTTTGACAATCTGGCCCACCTGCCCGTAGGCCAGGGCTGCAGCCGCGAAAGCGGCAATCTCCCGGTCTTTGGTTTCCGGATAATCATATACGCACTCCAGGGGATCGGGGCGGACGTATCTGCGGCGGTTGTACTTTTGGTACAACGCTTCAAGATCAGCCGCATCCATGACTATCGGATCTTGGCGCGATACAGCAGCAGGCTGTTTGTCACCACAGAAATGCTGCTAAGCGACATGGCCAGGGCCGCCAGCATGGGGTGGAGCTGGCGCAGCATCATGGGCACGCCTTCAAACGGGTTTAACACTCCTGCGGCCACCGGAATCAGCACCACGTTGTAACAAAACGCCCAGAACAGATTCTGGCGCACCGTGGCCATGGTCTTTTGGCTGATGTGCAGCGCCCGAATCACCCCTTGAAGGCTGCCCGAGGAAAGCACCACATCGCCGGTTTCAATGGCCACGTCCGTTCCCCCGCCAATGGCAAAACCCACGTCCGCCTGGGCAAGGGCCGGGGCGTCGTTGATCCCGTCTCCCACCATACCCACGCGCGAACCTTCGGCCTGCACCGAAAGGACCTTGTCGGCCTTTTGATCGGGCCGGACCTCTGCCAGGACCTGGTCAATGCCCAGCTCTTGTGCAATGGCCCGGGCCGTGGCCGTGTTGTCGCCGGTGAGCATCACCACTGTCAAGCCGTAGTCATGCAGGGCTGCCACCACTTCCTTTGCCTCGGGTTTGAGCGTATCTGCCACGGCAATGATACCCGCAGCCTTGCTGTCTTCTGCCACCAGGACCACGGTACGGCCCTGCTGCTGCCATTTCTCGGCTATATCAGCAAATTCGGAAACATCCACATTGTTGTCCGAAAACCAATCAATCTTGCCCACTTCAACGGTACGGCCGCTGACGCGGGCCCTGACCCCGTCGCCGCCAAAGGATTTGAATTCAAAAGCCGGATCAAAAGAAATACCTTGATTTTCCGCTGCCCTGACAATGGCCCGGCCAATGGGATGCTCTGAGCCTTTTTCCACTGCCGCAGCCAGTGCCAGAAGCTTGTGATCCGATCCGGTGCCGCCCGTGGTCTCAACCACCTCGGGCCGGCCGGCGGTCAGGGTCCCGGTTTTGTCCAGCAAAATGGTATCGAGATGCTGGGCCGCCTCAAGGGCCTGGCCGCTTTTAAACAGCACCCCGGTTTCCGCCCCCTTGCCCGTGCCAGCCATGACCGCGGTGGGTGTGGCAAGGCCCAGGGCGCACGGACATGCGATCACCAGCACGGATACCAACCGGATCATGGACGGAACAAAATCGGCGGTCACCACCATCCATATGGCAAATGTGGCAAATGCCGCCAGGATCACTGCCGGCACAAACACCGCCGCCACCCGGTCTGCCAGGGCCTGGATCGGGGGCCGGCTGCCCTGGGCCTGCTGAACCATGTGCACGATCTGGGCCAGGGCGGTTTCCTTTCCGACCCGGGTGGCCTTGAAATCAAAGGTTCCATCAATGTTGATGGTGCCGCCGGTGACCGTATCTCCGGGCTTTTTGGACACCGGAACAGACTCTCCGGTGAGCATGGATTCATCCACCGAGGACTGTCCCGTTGAAATTTGGCCGTCCACGGCAATGCGCTGTCCGGGCCGCACCCGCAAAACCCAGCCCTTTTCCACGCGTGTGGCGGCCACTTCTTTTTCCTCCCCGTTTTCCACAACCACGGCCGTATCCGGCCGCAGGTTGAGCAGCTTTCGGACCGCGCCGCCGGTTTTTCGCTTGGTGCGGGTCTCCAGGAGCTTGCCGAACTTGATCAGTGTGATGATCACCGCGGCTGTCTCAAAATAGAGATGATCGCCCAAAAAGGGCAATATCAGCACGGCCAGGGAGTAGAAATAGGCCACAGACGAGCCCATGGCCACCAACACGTCCATGTTGGCCCCGCGGTTGGCCAGGCTCCGCACGCCGCTGGTGTAATAATCCCAGCCGGTGTAGAACTGCACCGGTGTTGCCAGCACCAAAAAAAGCCAGTTCACGGCAGTGCTGTGGGCCCATGGTCCCAGAAGGCCAAAATCCCGACCCATGGAAAGCACAAAAAGCGGCAGGGTAAAGGCCAGGCCCACGGCAAACTTGATGGTCTGATCGCGCACCTCGGCATTTCTGGCCGCGGATTCGGCATCTTCTGCAGAATCCGCCCCGCCTTCGGGAATGACCGCGTCATAGCCGGCTTTGCGGATTGCCGCCACAATGCCGTCCAAATCCACCACAGAGGCGATATACTCCACACTGGCTGTTTCCGCGGCAAAATTCACGGATGCGGAAACCACGCCCGGGGTTTTCTTGTTTAGCGCCCGTTCGATATTGGCCGCGCAATTGGTGCAGGTCATGCCTGTCACCGGCAGCTCGGCCCGGCTTGTGGCAACACCGTAGCCGGCCTTCTTGACCTGTGCGACAATATCTTCGACCCCCAGTTGTTTGGGATCATATGAGACAGCAAGCTGTTCTGCGCCGAAATTGACGTCTGCGGATTCAATGCCGGAAAGTTTTTTTACGCTACGCTCGATATTGGCGGCGCAATTGGCGCAGGTCATGCCTGTGACCGGCAGCTGCCGGGTGACGGCATCCTGGCTGCGGCCGGTTATTTCCGGGCCGCTGGTATTGGATTTTGCCTGATCTGCTTGATTTTCCGAATTAGACTGGGTTTTTGTCACGAAGCCTTCCTGAGGGGTTGTTGGGAGCCGTTATTGGGCCGGGTAATTGATTTCCTTTAATTTTTCCAGAATCTGATCCATGCTGGCCGGTGCGTCATACGCCACCGTGACCTGCTTCTGGTCCGCATCACCATCAACCGATGCCACGCCCTGGATCTCCGAGAGTTCGTTTTTGATTGTCATCACGCAATGGTTGCAAGAAATATTGGGAATCTGAAGCGTTTTGGTTTCCATTTCATCCTCCTTGTTCAGGTGCGAAGCACTGCTGCCAGCGCCCCTTCCAGCTCAGGGTATTGAAATTCAAACCCGGCCTCCAAAAGCCGCGCCGGCACCGCGCGCTGGCTGTTTAACATCAGTTTTCCAAGCTCGCCCATGGCCATCTTTAGCACAAATCCGGGCACCCGCAGCACGGCCGGCCGGCTCAAAACCCGCCCCAGGGTTTTGGCAAACTCCCGGTTGCGAACCGGATTGGGGGCGGCAAAGTTCACCGGCCCGGACATATCCGGATTTTCAATCACAAAGGCCGTGGCGCCAACCAGATCATCCATGTGAATCCAGGGCATCCAATGGGTGCCGTCTGACATGGGACCGCCGACAAAAAACCGAAAAGAAGGGAGCATGGCAGCAAGGGCGCCGCCGTCTTTTGCCATGACCAGGGCGAATCTGGGCAAAACCACGCGCACGCCCTTCTCCTGTGCTGCAAGCGCGGCTTTTTCCCAGTCAATGCTGAGACGGGCCAAAAAATCATCGCCAGGAGACGCGGACTCATCCACCGGATGATCGCCCTTGTCTCCGTAATATCCCACCGCAGAGGTGCTGCACAACACCCCGGGCCGGCCCTCGGCCATGGCATCCACAAGATTGTTGGTGGTCTGTATCCGGCTGTCGTAGACAAGCTGCTTGTATTTTTTCGTCCACCTGGAAAAAATGTTTTTGCCCGCCATATTGACCACGGCATCGGCTTTGGCCACAGCATCCTGCCATGATCCTGGCTTTGATGTGTCTGCCCGGATGTAATGGATGTTATCGTCTTTGAGCCATTCAGGCGGCTCGTTGCGATCCACGGCCGTGATGGTCCAGCCCCGCTGGACAAAGTCCCGGATCATGTGCCGGGCCACAAAACCGGCAGCCCCGGTGATCAACACATTCATACCTGCCTCCCAAAAAATCAGGGCACGGCCAAAACCGCCGCGTTTTTAACCCCCTGGAGCACCTTCTGGGCCACGCTGCCAAACAGAAAATCCTGCAGGGAAGACACCCCTCTTCTGCCGATGATGACCACATCGTATCCGGACTCGGCCTCGGAAATGATGTCTCTGGCCACTCCGCTGGAGCGCCTGTTGACTTTGGTATGAACCCGCTCGTGATCAAATCCCGCCTCGATCAGACACCTGCGTGCTGCCTGGATTGCGGTTTCCACAAGTTCGCGCTTCTTGTCCTCAAGGGAACAGAAGGCCTGCTGCTCGGCCTTGAAATACGGGGTCAGCTCCGGGCTGTTCATGGCGCAAAGGGTGCTGCTGTCTTCAACAACGCTGAAAAGCGTTATTTTCGCATCCCGGAGAAAGTGATCTGCGGCAAACTGCACAGCGCGCATGGCGTTTTCGGAATCATCGAAAGAAATCAGTACGTTTTTTGCCATTTCAAGGCCTCCTTAATTATGGCGGGGGTTTACGTTGAAGCTTTACGGTTTCCGGGTCAGGCAAAGGCCGGCGGTTGCGGCCGCTGCATACACCAATTCATGCCTGGTCCAGCAAGGCCTGCACCCGTGCCGGATCATAACTGCGGGCGGCCAGGGGGCTTTCTGCCAGCCCGGGCACCCGGTCGGAAAAACAGGGGCGGTCCTTTTTATAAAACAGACCCGTGGCAATCTGGTCGCCGCCGGCAAATGCAAGCTCCATGGCCGGATTCAAATCATCTGTAGGGTGCCCTTCGGCATTGATATCATAGACGCGCTTTTTATACCAGTCATAGGTGTTGACCGTGTTAAACGACACGCAAACCTGCATAACATCAATGACACTGAGCCCGCGGTAGTCCATGGCCTGGCTGATGAGTCCTGCAAGCTGCTCCTTGTGGCCGCAATAGGCCCGGGCCACGAAGCCCGCCCCCTGGGACAGTGCAAGTGCCGCCGGGTTCAATGGATCGCTTCTGACACCCATTGGCTGGATTTTTGTAACAAAACCCCGATCGGAAGTGGGCGAGGCCTGTCCTTTGGTCAGGCCGTAGACCCGGTTGTCATGGATCAAAAGCGTCATGTCCGGATTTCGCCGGATGGCGGCCAGGAAATGATTGCCCCCTTCGCCGTAGCAGTCCCCGTCTCCCATGCTCACAAGGATGGGAAGTTCGCGATTGGCCACAGAGGCGCCTGTGGCCAGCGGCAGGGCCCTGCCGTGCAGGCCGTGAAAAAAATTGCAGCGCAAAAAATGCGGGGTTTTTCCGGCCTGGCCGATGCCGGAGATCATCAAAACGTCTTCCGGGGCCAGCCCCTGATTCGCCAGGGCCTGCTTTAAAGCCTCCAGAATCGGAAAATTGCCGCAGCCCGGGCACCACTTGTTTTCATAATCGCAGTGAAAATCGCTCACATCAACCATCAATGGCCTCCTCGGCAGCCTTTACCCGCCTGGCGATCTCAAAGGGGAAAAAAGGCCGGCCGTCGTATTTCAGCACCGCCTGATAAAATTTCAGCCCGGTTCTCTCCCGGATAAGCCCGCCGAGCTGGACGGAAACATTTTGCTCCACCATGTAGAAACGCTCACAGCGGCCAAGGATTTCTTCTGCGGCCTGCTGCGGAAAGGGCCAGATATCGGTGAAATAAACGCCGCCGGCATCCATGCCTTCAGATCTGAGCATTTCAACACTTTCGTGGATGGCTCCGGCAGCAGATCCCCAGGCCACCAAAAGCACCCGGCTGTCAGGATAATCGGCCCGGGGGGAACGCATTTCCCCTTCCATGGCGGCAAGTTTTCTGAAGCGCTTGTCCACCTGGCCGATGCGATCCGGGATGGTTTCGCTGATATGACCGTCCTGCTGGTGCTCGTTTCCGCTGACCATGACCAGGGCCTGGCCCGCGCAGGGCAGCGCCTGGGGAGAGATCCCGGAATCGGTGATTTCATAGCGCCTGTATGCCTTCGGATCATCCATGTCCACGTCCGTGACAATATGGCGCTCAACGGATTCAGGCGCGGTCAGGGGCTTTTGGGCAATGTTGACGGAATCGTTAAAATACTGATCCGTCAGCACAATGGCAGGCACCTGGTACTTGTCAGCCAGGACAAAGGCCCGGCCCATGGTTTCAAACCCGTCATTGAGGTTTATCGGGGCAAAAACAAACCTGGGAAACTCGTCCTGGGCCGCATGGAGCACAAAGCGCAGATCCGCCTGGGCCGTGCGCGTGGGCAGGCCTGTGGCCGGTCCGGGCCTCTGGGAATTGACAATCACAATCGGGGTCTCCGTGATGCCGGCAAGACCCAGGCCTTCTGCCATAAGGGCAAATCCGCCGCCTGAAGTGGCGGTCATGGCCCGCACCCCGGCAAATGAGGCGCCGATGACCATGTTGACCGCTGCGATCTCGTCTTCTGCCTGCTCCACAACCAGCGGGGCCCGGTCTTCAAACCCGGTCAGGTTGGCCATTATATCGGTGGCCGGGGACATGGGATAAAATGCCGCAAACCGGCAGTCCGCAGCCAGAGCCCCCAGGGCAAGGATTTTCGCACCGGAAAGCAATTTTCCGGCCGGTTTTTTCTCCGGCCAGACAAAGGCCGGCGCAAAATCGATTGCCGCCACAGCCTGCACCCCGCTTTGTGCCGCCTTGAGGTTGTTTTCCAGGACCCCGGCTTTTTTGGCCTGGAACTGTGTTTTCAAGACTCTTTCCAGAAGACTGTCGGGTGCGCCCAGCAGGGACAGGCAGGCACCGGCTGCCACGGTATTGGCCATGATGGCCCCGCCGGCCTTGCGGGCCATATCGGTCACCGCTATGGACACCACATTGTCGCCGGGAGCTTGCTCCTGGCTGTCGAAAATGGCCAGACCGTCTTCTGCCAGCTCAGACAGGTGCATGTCCAGGGTCCTGGGGCTCAGGGCCACAAGCAAATGCACCCGATGGTCCGGGGCGGCCACGGGCCTGTCGCTGATGCGCAGCTGCAGAAAGCTGTGACCACCCCGAATCCTTGATTCAAAGTCATTTACAGCCAAAACATAAAGGCCGCAGCCGTGGCAGACACGGGCCAGCAGATCTCCGACCGTCTGGATCCCCTGCCCGGCCTCACCGCCGACTTTCACTGTTACATCTATACCCATTGTGTCCTCCGGACCCGGCCGGTCCCTGTCCTAAATTTTCCCGGCCCGGCCGTCGTCACAGGCATCGTCTGTATCATCAAACCGGGCATGCTCGCCAACCGGCATCTTGGTGCAGACATCTTCAAACGAAGTGTTCTTATCCATGGTGCGCACAGCGTCCAGCACCGTTTCATAATCGGGTTCCTGACCGATTTCCGGCACCTGCTGGGTGTAGAGCACCCGTCCGTTTTCGTCGATGACCACCACTGCCCGTGACAGCAGGCCGGCCAGAGCACTGTCTGTGATGCGAACCCCGTAGCGGTCCCCGAAATCCAGACTGCGAAGCTCGGACAGGGAAATGACCGCATCCAGCCCCTCTTTGTCCACAAACCGCTGATGGGCAAAGGGCAGATCCCGGGAGATGCAAAGCACGGCCGTGTTGTCCAGGCTGTGGGCCGCTTCGTTGAACCGGCGCACGGATTCGGCGCACACCATTGTCTCAATGCTCGGAAAAATATTTAAAATCACCTTTTTGCCGGACAGATCCGCCAGGGGCAAATCCGTGAGATCGGTTTTGGTGAGCACGAAATCCGGGGCCTGCTGCCCGGTTTCGGGCAGTTCGCCATTGGTCTGAACCGGGTTTCCTTTAAATGTGATATTGGCCATGGCCGCCTCCTTGTTTGGTTCAAAGTATGTTGTCAAAAGGGTTTACCTGATCGTTTTCTCCAATATAAGCATGGCAGGCGGCCAGTGCATCCAAAAGCCTACATCAAAAGGATCTTTTCAGTGGCCGCCAGGTAAGTGCGAAACCCACCAGCCAGGTTGGCTGCGGAAAAACCATGCTGGATCAGCATCTTATAGGCCAGATAAGAGCGCATGCCCACGGCGCAGTAAGCAACATAGGTTTTATTTTTGTCCAGTTCGCCCATCCGGTCGCGCAGTTCATCCACGGGAATATGCACTGCCCCGTCAATGGTGCCCGAAGTCCGGACCTCGATTTTGCTGCGCACATCCAGCAAAACCGTTTTTTCCGGGTCAAGCCCGGCCACCTCGTCCCAGTTGATTTTTTCCAGGTCCTTTTTGATCAGGTTGGCGCCCACGTATCCGGCCATGTTGACCGGGTCCTTGGCTGAACCATATGGCGGGGCATAGCACAGATCCAGCTCTTCTAAGTCAAAGACCGTCAACCCGGCATAAATGGCTGTGGCCAGCACATCAATGCGCTTGTCCACCCCGACCTTGCCCACGGCCTGGGCGCCCAGAAGCCGCCCGGTACCAGGGCTGAAGAGCAATTTCACCGCCATGGTCTCAGCTCCCGGGTAATAGCCCGCATGGGAACCCGAATGGGTGTAGGCGGCTGTATAGGCAATATTTTCCGCTTTCAGTGTTTTTTCGTTTAAGCCGACTGATGCGGCCGTGTGCTCAAAGACCTGAACCGCACTGGTGCCAATGGTGCCCCGGAAAACCGAAAGCCTTCCCATGACATTGTCTGCGGCAATGCGGCCCTGCTTGTTGGCCGGGCCGGCCAGGGGAATGAGCACAGGTTTGCCAGTCAGCCGGTGGCGGATCTCCACGGCATCGCCCACGGCATAAATATGGGGGTCCGAGGTGCGCAGGGTGTCGTCCACGCAAATGCCGCCGCTGTTGCCGATTGCCAGGCCGGCCTTGCGGGCAAGGCCGGTTTCCGGACGCACGCCAATGGACAAAATGACCATGTCGCAGTCAATCCCATGGCCGCTTTCGGTCTGCACGGTGATGCCTGCGCCGTTTTGCTTCAGGGCAGCCACCCCGTCGCCGAACCGGCAGTCCACCTTTTTTTCAATCATGTGCGCCTGCACCAGCGCTGCCATTTCATAATCAAGCGGCGGCATCACCTGGTCCATTTTCTCCACCATGGTGATCTGCACGCCCCGAAAGACCAGATTTTCAATCATTTCCAGGCCGATGAATCCGCCGCCCACCACCACGGCGCGCTTTGGCTTGTTTTCATCCACGTATGCCTTGATCCGGTCGGTGTCGGGAATGTTTCTGAGGGTAAAGACATTGTCCAAGTCCACGCCTTCAAAAGAGGGACGAATGGGCTCTGCGCCCGGGGAAACAATCAGCTTGCCATAGGATTCCCGGTACTGCTCGCCGGTTTCACGGTTGAAAACCACCACCTGCCGGTTGTCCCGGTCAACGTCGAGAACCTCGGAGTTGGCCCGTACATCCACATTGTACCGTTTGGAAAAAGACTCGGCATCCGTGACCAGCAGATCCTGGCGCTTTTTGATCACTTCGCCGATGTAATAGGGCAGGCCGCAGTTGGCAAAAGAGATATAGGGACCGCGCTCCAAAACGATGATCTGAGCGTTTTCATTCAACCGCCGGGCCCGGGCCGCGGCAGTGGCACCGCCTGCAACACCGCCCACAATAACCAGTTTGTTTGTCATAAACCGCCTCCTTTTAAAAAAGCGCACTGCTTTTTCTGAATTTTGATTTGCATAAAAAGATTTTTCCGCGTCTGCTGTTTCTCAGGAAGGAAGCCCTGCGGCCGGGATTTCAGTTTTTTCGCTCCTGACCGTTTTACGGATTCATCAAATGCCTTCGCTAAAATTTCAAAAACTCGGCCTTTCGGCCTCAAACAGTTTGAAATTTTTACGCTCCGGCATTTGCTGAATTTTTCCGTAAAACGCTCAATGTCGCTTCAAAAACTGAAACCCCGCCCTTGGACTTCCTTGGAAACGTTTGCCTCGGGCCGCAGCCCGGGACAAAGCTATGCAGTAACTTTTCCTAAAGTTACTTCCAAGACTTGGATGTGTTGCTCCGGGCCCCTTTCGTGTGAAACTTTGCACACAGTCGGCCATGATGTCGGACCGGTGGTGGTTTGCGAGTCGCATTGAGCGCGCAAGCGGTCAGCAGGGAGCAAACCGCCACCGGGTCGGCATCATGCGAAAATTTTAGAGCCAAGCACTAACAGCAATTTTTTTAAAGTTACTTGGTCGATTCTGCCAAAATAAAAAATTTAATCATGATCAGCGGCAAATCAATGGGGGTGCAATCTGTCGGATTTATATGTTGATGACTTGGTCGGCCAGCTGCATGGCAGTGACAATGTCTAACATGTTGGTGGTCTGGCCCGTCTGCTTGTGCTCCAACAGGCCGTAGTGGTCCAGGCAGGTGCCGCAGACCAGCACGGCAAGCCCGTCTTTTTCCAGCTGCTGCAGGGCGGAAAGCACCTCGGAGCCGGTTACCGCAAGCCGGACCCCGTTGTTGACCAGCACCAAGCGCCAGAGCTCCGGGCCCATTTCATTTAATGTATTGACAAAATTGGTCATGAGCTTTTTGCCCAGGACCTCGTCGCCATGGCCCATCCGGTCTGTGGTGATCATTACCATGATCTTTTTTTCAGGCTTTTGCCCGGTCTTTTCCCCCGGGCCGGGCAAATCCGTAACATCCGCAGACTCCTGAGAGTCCTGACGGCTTCGGGTGCCTGTCACCCGGAAACCGTCTTCTGCGTTTTCCACGGTTGCTTCATAGGATTTTGAGGCAAAAAAACGGCTGACATTCTGGCAGGCCGCCTCGTTGTCCACACGCACTGTCAGCGTATCAGGGGCCTCGGCCTCAACGACCTGCCGGGTCATGAGCACAGGTGCCGGGCATGCCTGTTTTCTGGCATCGATTTCTTTCATTAACGCCTCCGTTTCAGCGCACAGGGACAATTGCGTTTTGTCTGGACCTGTGCTAATTTTTAAAAAAGCCGCTCATATCGGCCGCTCATATCGCTTGCTTTTTATCAGAAATGGATGCCCGAAGGTCGGGGTCTGTTTTTGAAGCGACATTGAGCGTTTACGAAAAAAACCGTAAACGGTCAGGAGCGAAAAAACTGACCCCGACCGCAGGGCTTCCTTAGCGTGTATGCAATGTAAGTCCGGCAGGGCGTCTGCGGCAAATTGCAAATTCTGATGGGTTTGCTTAAAACAATTGAAAAAATCTATGGAAACGATTTTCACATGGATCTCTGGCAGCTCAAAATCTTTAAAGCGGTCATTGACCTGGAGGGGTTTTCCCGGGCAGCCGAAGCCATTCACCTCACCCAGCCCACGGTGAGCAGCCATATCCGGGACCTGGAAGCCCACTTCGGCTGCCGATTAATTGACCGGATGGGAAAAACCGCGAAAGCCACCCGGGCCGGAGAACTGCTGTATGAATATGCCGACCGGATGCTGAAGCTGGCAGCGGAAACCGAAAGCGCGGTGGCCGAATTTCTAGGCCATATCAGCGGCCAAATCGCCATCGGCGGCAGCACCATTCCGGGCGGCTATATTCTACCCCGGCAAATCGGTGGCTTTACCCGCATCTACCCGGAGGTGCGCATCCGACTACATGTCAGCGACACCCGGCAGATCATTGATGAGGTACTGGCCGGCCGGCTGGATTTCGGCATGGTGGGCGCAGAAGCCGAAAGCGGCCATATTGTCCAGAAGGCCCTGATCCGCGATGAAATGCGGCTGATTGTACGGGCCGATCACCCGTGGGCCGATCACAGGGAAATCGAACTGAACCGGCTCTGCAGCCAGCCCTTTCTACTCCGGGAACCCGGATCCGGCACGAGAAAATCCCTGGAGCAGCAGCTGGCCCGCGCCGGGCTCAGCATGGACGGGTTCACGGTTGCGGCTGAATTGGGCAGCACGGCCTCGGTGATCCAGGGCATCAAAAGCGGCATGGGCATCTCCATTCTGTCGCCAATTGCCGTGGAAGACGAACGCAAGTCCGGATCCTTGAAAGCCCTGGCCGTAACCGGCCTGGATCTCTCCCGGCACTTTTACCTCACCACCCGCCGGGAACGGACCCCGTCTCCCGCCAGCCGGGCTCTGATGGACTACCTGGAAAAACAGATGGCACCGGCTTGACCGGCGGCCGGGGGTCTGGTAAGGGAAAACCAACCTTTGGAAAAAACCGGGATATCATGGATCCGCACCCTTTTTTGGAAAATATCGCTGTTGTTTTAAACCGGCCCAGGTACCCGGAAAACATCGGGGCTGCGGCCCGGGCCATGTGCAACATGGGTCTGGGCCGCCTGATCGTGGTCAGCCCGGAAAACTTTGACACCAGCCGGATTCTCACCCTGGCCACACATGCGGCCGCAGACGTGGCAAACACCATAGAGGTCTTTGATGATCTGCAGGCCGCGCTCGGCGGTTTCAGCTATGTGGCCGGCACCACAGCCCGGCTCGGGGGGCGGCGGCAGGCTGTTTTTTCCCCGGAAAAAACAGCCGCAAAACTAATTTCCATAAGCGCGCACAACAAAACGGCCGTTTTGTTCGGCCCCGAGGACCGGGGCCTAACCAATTCCGAACTGCGGTTCTGCCACAGCCTTGTCCATATTCCCACGGCCCGGTTTTCCTCCATCAATCTGGCCCACTCAGTGACCATTATCTCCTATGAACTGTTTAGGGCCACCCTTGCCCCGCCAAAGGCGTTTTCCCCGAAACTGGCCGACCGCAGACAACTTGATGCCATGTACGCCCAGCTAACAGAAACCCTGGTGCGCATCAACTATCTTCAGCCGGAAAATCCGGATCACTGGATGGACCGGTTCCGGCGCTTTTTCTCCCGGCTGCCCCTGCGCGCCGGGGAGGTAAGTCTGATCCGGGGCATTTGCCGGCAAATCAACTGGTATGCAGGCAAATGCTACAAGGACGGGCAAAACGGAAATCCCCCGGATCCGGCCCTTGGCCTTGTAAATTCCGACGATGCCTGACTTTCGCCTTTCGGATTATCTGCAGCAGCACCTTGTGCATGAATTTCTTGACATCTTCCGGATTTCCCATAAAAATAGAAGAAAAAATCAACTCTACTTTTTACCGATCCTTTAACCAGCCCGCATCATAAGGAGGTTTCACATGGACAAAATTCTCCGCATCCAGATGGGTCCGGACCATCCCCCCAAAGCTGTAACAGAGCCCATCGGCGATTACGCCGGCTCTGGCGGCCGGGGCATGACCTCGGCTGTGGTGGCCAAAGAGGTGCCGCCCCTGTGCCATCCCCTGGGAGCCGAAAACAAGCTGGTCATCGCCCCGGGGCTGCTCAGCGGAAGTGCTGCAGCCATGTCCGGCCGGATTTCCGTGGGATGCAAAAGCCCGCTGACCGGCGGCATCAAGGAGGCCAACTCCGGCGGCCAGGCCGCCCAGGTGCTGGGCCGGCTCGGGTATGCGGCCATTGTCCTGGAAGGAAAACCCGCAGAGGACAAACTCTATAAGCTCGTGGTCAACAAAAACGGCGTGGAGATCCTGCCGGCGAATGATCTCAAAATGCTCGGCAATTACGATGCCGTGGAAAAACTCACCGCAGAGTACGGGGACAAAATCTGCTGCCTTTCCATCGGCCAGGCCGGGGAGATGAAGCTGGGGGCCGCCACGGTGGCCTGCACGGACATGGAGCTGCGCCCCTCCCGGCATGCCGGCCGCGGCGGGGTCGGCGCGGTGATGGGCAGCAAGGGGATCAAGGCCATCGTGCTTGATGACTCGGGGCTGTCCATGCGTTCGCCCAAGGATTCAGACAAGTTCAAGGAAGCCAACAAGGCTTTTGTGGCCGGCTTAAAGAAGCATCCGGTCACGGGTCAGGGACTGCCCGCTTACGGCACCAACGTGCTGACCAACGTGGTCAACGAGGCAGGGGGCTATCCCACTTATAATTTTAAAACCGGCCGGTTTGACAAGGCTGCAGCCATCAGCGGCGAAACCCAGGCGGAAACAGAAACCGCCCGGGGCGGCCAGGCCACCCACGGCTGCCACCGGGGATGCGTGATCCGCTGCTCCGGCACTTACATGGACAAGGACGGCCATTACCTGACCAAGCAGCCCGAGTATGAAACCGTGTGGGCCCACGGCGGCAACTGCGGCATTGACGATCTGGATTCCATTGCCATGCTCGACCGGCTGGACGACGATTTTGGTCTGGACACCATCGAGATGGGCGCCACCATCGGCGTGGCCATGGACGCGGGTCTGGCGGAGTTCGGGGATGCGGCCAGGGCCATCGAGCTGGTCAAAGAAGTGGGCAAAGGCACGCCCCTGGGCCGGATCCTGGGCTCGGGCGCGGGCGTGACCGGCAAGGTCTTTGGCGTGGAACGGGTGCCTGTGGTCAAAAACCAGTCCATGCCCGCCTATGATCCCCGGGCGGTGCAGGGAATGGGAGTTACCTATGCCACCTCCACCATGGGCGCGGATCACACGGCCGGATATGCGGTGACCGCCAATATCATGGGCGTGGGCGGCAGCGTGGATGCCCTGAAGCCCGAAGGCCAGATCGAGCTTTCGCGCAATCTCCAGATCGCCACCGCAGCCATCCGGATAAACAGGCCAAGACCATGTCTGAAATAGAGACCCGCTATTATGTCAGGATAAGCGCCGCAGACCGTCCCGGTGTGCTGGCCAAGGTTTCCAGGGTGTTCGGGGACATGTCCATCAGCATCGCCTCAGC
>NZ_JAWODO010000071.1:0-25399 GCF_046483245.1 Desulfosalsimonas sp.
CGCCAGCCGGCAGGTGGCCCCCCACTTTATTCAGGCCGCTGAAAATGACGGTTATTCCCCGGAATTATGTACCTATGTAACCAATACCATGGGATACTGCCGGTTAGTAAAAGATAGAGGCGAAATCCCCGAAGAATCTGGAAAACAGCTTGAGTCCGCCGGCGGTTTCCTCCTGGGTGATACCCACGAGATTGAGCCGCACCACCTCCAGGATGGCCAGAAATGTTGCAATGATTTCGCCTTTGTCGGCGCATTTGGCCGCCAGATCGGAGAATGTCACGCTTTTTTGGGTTTCCAGCAGATCCAGAATATTGGTCATCTTTTCTTTCACGGAAATTTTTTCCGGGGTTATGGAAAAATCCGGGTCCCCGGCCATCTGTTCTGACAATGCCTGGTAGGCCCCAAGCAGGTCATACAGACTGGCTTCCACCGGCATGTGTTCGGCATTGCCGTCATGGACCAGGGGCTCGGCGGGCCGGGCAAACACATGCTCGCCCAGGATGTTGCGCTCTGCCAGCTTTCCGGCCAGGGATTTGATGCGCATGTATTCGGCCAGGGGGCCGGCAATGGCATCCCTTGGATCCTCGGATTCCTCCTGGTCGGATTCCTGCGCCGGCAGCAGCATCCGGGATTTGATCTGGGCCAGGGTGGCGGCCATGACCAGAAAGTCGGCGGCCACATCGATTTCCATGTCCTGCATCCACCGGATATAGGACAAAAACTGGTCCGTGATCAGGGCGATGGGAATGTCATAGATGTCCACCTGGTTTTTTTTGATCAGGTGGACCAGCAGGTCCATGGGCCCTTCAAAAACGTTTTCCAACCTGACTTGGTATCCGGCGTTTGTCATGGACCCGCCGATCAGATCCGTACCGCGTCTCTGACCTCGGCAAGGGTTTTTGCCGCCACCTGCCGGGCCTTGTCTGAACCTTCGGCCATGACCTGTTCCACCTGGCCGGTGTGGTTGTTGTAATACTCGATCTTGTCCCGGATCGGGGCCAGATATGCCACCAGGTGTTCGGCCATTTTCTTTTTGCATTCCACGCAGCCGATTTTTGCGTTGCGGCAGTCCGGGTCCACCTGTGCCACAAGATCCGGCGGCGAATAGAGCTGATGGAAGGTAAACACGTTGCACACAGACGGGTCCCCCGGATCCGTGCGCTTGATCCGCTGGGGGTCGGTAATCATCTGGCTGACTTTTTTCCTGATCTGTTTAGGGGAATCAGACAGGAAGATGGCGTTGTTGTAGCTTTTGCTCATCTTGCGCCGGTCAGTACCCAAAATCTTGCTGATTTCCGTGAGAATGGTGTCGGGCTCCGGAAACACCCGGCCGTAGAGATGGTTGAATCGTCTGGCGATCTCCCGGGTCAGCTCGATGTGCGGGGCTTGGTCAATGCCCACGGGTACGCCCTCGGCCTTGTAGATAATGATGTCTGCGGCCTGCAGCACCGGATATCCCAGAAATCCGAATGTGGAGAGATCCTTGTTCTGCAGGGCGTCAATCTGCTCCTTGTAAGTGGGGTTTCGCTCCAGCCAGGGTACCGGTGTGATCATGGACAGGAGCAGAAAAAGCTCGGCATGCTCCTTGATCCGGGACTGAACGAACAATACGCTCTTTTCCGGGTCCAGGCCCGCGGCCAGCCAGTCAATCATCATGTTGCGGGTATATTTTTTGATATTGCCCGGGTTTTCATAGTCGCTTGTCAGCGCATGCCAGTCGGCAATAAAAAAGAAGCAGTCATAATCGGGCTGCATGTTGATCCAGTTCTGCAGGGCCCCGTGCAGGTTGCCCAGATGCAGGGCGCCGGTTGGGCGCATCCCGCTGACAATTCGTTTTTTTTCCGTCATGTGCTTGCTCTCCGTATGGTATTGCCTGTACTTGCCTTATAAAAGTTCACGAAATCAGCCGCCGGTAAAAAAGCGCACCAGTGGACTGATCACCGCTGTAATCAGAAAATCAAGGGACCGGGTCATCAGCAGCACCAGCAGAATCAGGACACCGAATGTGCCGATTTGTTCATATTTCTGCCGGGCCCCCGGGGGCAGCAGTGCTGACAGGATATGGCTGCCGTCTAAGGGCGGAATCGGCAGAAGATTAAACACCCCGAGCACCACGCTGATAACGCAGAAGCCGTAGATCAGCCTTGCGGCCAGCAAAAAAATCGTTGAATCTGCTGCAAATGGAGCAATTATCTGGTAGACAAGACCTGCGGCCAGCGCGCACGCAAAATTCACCGCCACCCCGGCTGCGGAAACCACAATGGTACCCAGTTTGGGATCCTGCAGATTGCGAAAATTCACCGGAACCGGCTTGGCGTATCCAAATATGGCCGGTGATCCGGAAAAAATCAGCAAACCCGGTAAAATCAGCGATCCAAACGGATCCAGGTGCCGGACCGGGTTGAGACTGAGCCGGCCGGCAAGTTTGGCCGTGGGATCACCAAACATCCATGCCGCATAACCGTGGGCGACCTCATGGAGGGTGACGGCCATGAGCAGCGGGATGATCAGTATCAATGCCTGTATAATTTTTTCTTCCACTCCGGGTCCTTGTTTGTTTTTGGTGGGTAAGCCCGCCGGTGCCCGGCCCGAAAAAACCGGCTTACCCGGCAGTTTCCCGGCCATCAATCAGGCGGCGGGCAAGTTCCAGTTCGTCCTGCCGGGTTTGGAGCCGCCCATCGAGCTTTTCCCGCAGCAACGTCCGCAGAATCCGGCCGAACAAAGGCGAGGGGGAAAGCCCCATTTTCTGCAAATCTCTACCCTTAACCGAAATGCGAACATCTTTCAAGTCTGTGACGTAAAAAGAAATGGCTTTGCGCACATCATCCCGGCTGGTCACGGTCATCATGTAAAGGATCAGTTCCATGCGCAGCCCGTTTAATTCTTCATAGAGCCGGCTGTTTTTATCCGGCAATCCCTGGCTGAGCCGGCACAGGCAGGTTTCAGCCTCGGCCCGCTCCTGGATGAAAATTTTTTCATGCCTGGGCGCCAGCTCAAAATGCCGGCAGATGGCCAGGGCCTTTTCCTGATCTGCATGCCGGATCAGAACCAGAAAAAAGACGATCCACTGGCGGCATTCTTCCTGCCTGTAGAGCAGGACATACCAGGACAAGACGTTTCGGGCTGAATCCAGCATTTGCCGGAGGGGTTTGTTCATCCGGATGGAGGGATCGATGACTTTGAGCAGATCGAAGTCCTCCAGGCGCACCAGGGCCGGGATCGGATTTTGCTCTTCTAGGATGTGACGGAGTTCGGAAAACACTCTGCGGCCGGACAACCGCTTGAAAAAATCCATTTTCACCGCATTGTGAATCAGTCCGGCGGTAAGTTTGCCAATTGTGAAATCAAAGCGCTTTTCAAACCGGATGGCTCGAAAAACACGGGTGGGATCTTCCACAAAGCTCAAATTGTGAAGGATGCGGATGGCCTTTTCCTTCATGTCCCGCATGCCCCCGAAAAAGTCAATGAGCCGGCCGAATTTCTCCGGGTTGAGAAAAATGGCCAGGGTATTGATGGTAAAATCCCTTCGGAACAAATCCAGCTTGATGGAGCTCATCTCAACTGTCGGAAGGGCGGCCGGAAATTTGTAGTATTCCATCCGGGCCGAGGCCACATCGATTTTAAAGCCGTCTGCAAAGATGATCACAGCGGTGCCGAACTTGTCGTATGCGTTTACCCGCGCGCCTTCCTTTCTGGCAAAGGCCCTGGCAAACTCGATGCCGTTTCCTTCAATGACAATGTCGATATCCTCATTGTGTCGGTACAAAAACAGGTCGCGCACGAAGCCGCCCACCACGTATGCGGAAAATCCATGGGCGTCTGCCACCCGGCCGATGCGGCGGAGCATGCCGAGGATATCGTCGTTGAGCCGTTCCCTGAGAAATCCGGAGACGGTTTTGGTCTTGGGCTGGCGGGATTCGGCCGGAGGCTCAGCGGAATGGCTGGCCTGCTGCTGCTGGTTATGATAAATCAGGGTGTTGAGCAGATCCGTGCGGGTGATGGCGCCGATTGCATGCCCGTTGTCGACCACCGGCAGGATTCGCTGCTTGTTTTCAATGATTTTTTCCTGGACCTCGGAAATGTCGGCATCAGGCGCCACCACGGCAAATTCAGTTGTCATGTACTCTTTGATGGGAATTTCGTCAAGGTGGTGGTACAGCGCTTTTTCAATCACCTGCCGGGTGATGAATCCGGTCAGGCCCTGTTTTCTGTCTTCCGGTCCCAGCACCAGAAGCGCGTTGATGTTGTAGCGCGACAGCAGCTGGCGGGCCTTTTCGCAGGAGATGTCATGCGGCGCGGTAATGGCGGGAGTCGACATAATGTCTTTTGCCTGTTGGGTGGATCGGACATGGGTTTTTAACAAGTCAATAATCCGGTTTTCCACCTGGGCCAGGGTTTTGTTTTTTATGGAGGCGGCTGCCGCAAAGCTGTGTCCCCCGCCGCCGATTTCCCGGATGATGGCGCCAACGTCAACATCCGGGGTCCGGCTGCGGGCGGCGATATAGATTTTGTTTTTCATCAGCGCAATGGCGAAAACTGCGCTGAGATTTTCAATGCGGAGCATCTTCTGGACCAGAAAGGCCAGGTCGTGAATGTATTCGTCCCTGGAAACCGTTGTGATCACGACATCCTTGCCGTTGATCGGGTAGTGGGTGGCCGCCCGGAACATGTCGTTTAACAGGGCGATCTGTTCGGAATCCATCTCCTTTGCAATCAGGTCGGATATGGTTGTCAGGCTGGCGCCTTTGCCGAGCAGAAACGCGGCTGCCGCGAAGTCGTCCTGGGTGGTGGATGGATAGGTAAATGCCCCGGTGTCCTCATAGATGCCAAGGCACATCACGGTTGCTTCATCCGGGCTGATGCCGATATTCTTTTCGCGGATCAAATCAACGAGCATGGTGACATTGGCGCCGGTGGACCTGTGAATCTCAAAGTCGGCCGGGATATCATTTTCCAGCTGGGGATGATGATCATATACATGGATTTCAATGCCGGGGCGGTTGAGCAGTTCTTCAAGCTCGCCGATGCGGCCGGCCTGCTTGGTGTCTACAATCACCAGCCGGCCCACCTGTGCCGGCTGGATCTGCCGGTAATCGGCCATTTGAAACAAGTAGGCCATGGTGCTGACAAAGAAATTTTTCATGTTTTTTTCATGAAACCCCGGAAATACGACCACCGAGTCCGGATACAGCTTCTGGGCGGCCAGCATGGATGCCACAGCATCAAAATCGGCATTGGTGTGGGTGGTAATCAGGGTGAGCAGATCGGATCGGTTTTCTGTATTTGTCACGTTCCCTGCCTGTGTCCAAGACAGCGGCCAATTGCCGCGGATTGATATAAATGTTTGTTTTTTAGTCTTTATTATGATAATCACTGTTTTTCAACCGTAAAAGTAAAATTGGCGTATTATGCCACAAGCGTGATCCAGCGCCAGGCTTACCTGAGTCAAATGAGACATATTTCCTGAACCAAGCAGTCAAGGGGGAAACACATGCCTGTTTTTCAATGGGAGGGCAAGGACCGCAACAATCAGGTCCGCAAGGGGGAGATCGAGGCGGCCACTGAAAAGGAAGTCCGGGCAAGGCTTGGGCGGCAGCGCATTGTGCCGACCAAGGTGAAAAAAAAGCCAAAAGATCTTTTGGAAAACATCTCTTTTCTCCAGCCCAAGGTCAAGCAGCAGGATATCATTATTTTCTGCCGTCAGTTTTCCACCATGGTCGATGCCGGCCTGCCCATTATCCAGTGCCTGGACATCCTTCAGTCCCAGCAGGAAAATCCGACATTTAAAAAAATGTTAAAAGATATCAAGGAGTCGGTGGAAGGGGGCCAGACCCTGGCCGATTCCCTGAAAAAGTATCCCAACCACTTTGACTCTTTGTTTGTCAACATGGTGGCCGCAGGCGAGGCCGGCGGTATCCTGGATGTGATTTTGCGTCGGCTGTCGGTTTACATGGAAAAGGCCGCCCGCCTCAAAGCCCAGGTCAAGGGGGCCATGACATACCCGATTGTTACCCTGATTATCGCCGTTTTGGTGGTGGCAGTGATTCTGGTGTTTGTGATTCCCGTGTTTGAGGAAATGTTTGCCAGTTTCGGCCAGGGTCTGCCCGCACCCACTCAGGTGGTCATCGCAATGAGCGAATTTGTCCAAAGCAAGATCTGGTGGATTATCGGCGGGATTGTGCTGGCGATATTCGCCTTCCGGCGGTTTTATAAAACCGAGAAAGGCCGGGCCATGATCGATGAGTTGACCCTGCGCCTGCCGGTGGTGGGCATTTTGATCCGAAAAGTGGCAGTCGCCAAGTTTACCCGGACCATGGGGACCATGCTGGCCAGTGGCGTGGCCATTCTGGAAGCCCTGGACATCGTGGCCAAGACCGCTGGCAACAAAAGCATTGAGACCGCTGTTTATAAGGTCCGCACCGGCATTGCCGAGGGACAGACCATTGCCGACCCCCTGGCTGAAACCGGGGTGTTTCCGCCCATGGTCTGCCAGATGATCGCGGTGGGTGAATCCACGGGTGCAATTGACGCCATGATGGAGAAAATTGCCGATTTTTATGAAGAGGAGGTGGATCAGGCGGTTGAGAACCTCACCTCAATGATTGAGCCGTTTATGCTGGTGTTTCTCGGTGTTGTGGTCGGCGGGCTGGTGGTATCCATGTACCTGCCCATATTCAAAATGGCCGGGGCCATTTCCGGATAGCCCGTTTCAATGACTGCCATCGGCACCAAGGCCGAACAGGACCTGTACCGTAAGCTCAGATGGCTGATTTTTTTCCGGGGCCTGTTTGCGTTGGTGATGCTGGGAACGGCATTTGCCGCAGCCGCCAGGCCGGCAATGCGCCTTGGCTTGGCGACCGGCTCCCTGGATTGGCTCATGCTGCTCAGCATGGGGCTGTTGTTGCTTTCTGCAGGCTATCTGCTGGTTTTGCCCCGGCTCAGAAGCCTGGTTTTGTTTGCCTACCTTCAGATAGGCGCAGACACGGTTGCGGTCAGCCTGATCATATTGATCACCGGCGGATTTTCAAGTATTTTTGCGTTTATGTATCTGGTGGTCATTGTTTATGCCACCATGGTCATCTACCGACGCGGCGGAATGGTGACGGCCACGCTTTGCGCCATCCAGTACGGGATTCTCATCGACCTTGAGTACTACGGCCTGCTCCGTCCTCTGGGCGATGACGCCCAGTTTCTGATTGACAATTATGACTGGCCTTATGTGATCTACAAGCTGCTGTTTACCATCGCAGCCTGTTATGCCGTGGCCTTTTTGAGCGGATTTCTCTCTGAGCAGGAAAAAACGGCCAAGCGGGATCTGTGGGCCATGGAAGACCAAATGAAACGGGTGGAGCGTCTTGCCGCAGTGGGGGAGATGGCCGCCGGCCTGGCCCACGAGATTAAAAACCCCCTGGCCTCCCTGAGCGGTTCGATTCAGCTGCTGCGCGATCAGCTCCCTTATGACCCGGCCCAGGAGCGGCTCATGCAGATTGCGCTGCGGGAAGCCGACCGTCTTTCGACACTGGTTACCAATTTTCTGATGTTTTCCCGGCCCGGGCCGGGAAAGGCGGAAGTCATTGATCTGGATCGGGCCGTCTCCGAAATCGCCACCCTGTTTAAGTCCAATCCCGGCCACAGAGCCAGCATTGACGTGCGTATGGATTTGTCAAAAGGTCTGTTTGTGCGCATAGACCCGGAGCACTTCAAGCAGGTGGTGTGGAATCTGCTCAATAATGCCGCAGAATCCATTGAGGGCCGCGGGGTGATCGAAATCCGGCTTTACCCTTGCCGGAAGAATCAGGCCTGCATTGATATTTCCGATACCGGCAGTGGCATTGCCCCGGACATGCTCGCCCGGGTTTTTGACCCGTTTGTTTCAACCAAATCCCGGGGCACCGGGCTGGGGTTGTCCATTGTCCAGCAGCTTATCAATGCATACGGGGGGTTGGTGCATATTGAAAGTACACTTGGTGCCGGCACTGCTGTGACCCTTCGCCTTCCGACGCATCAGCCGGCAGCCCCGGCCCCGGGGACGGCTGCAGGCTGACCAGCGGTCGCCTACGCTTTGTGCCGCGTCCGGCAAAACCCTTGACACCAATTGGTAAATGGGATAGCAAGCCCCTTAATCATTTAAATAAACGGGAGCATTTATGGCGCAGAATCAGGCAACGGATATCATTGCAAAGCGAAGGGAAAAAATCCAGGCCCTCAAGGATGCCGGGGTGGAGCTGTTTCCCAACGATTTTGCTGTTACTCATACAGTGGCCGATATTTTAAAAAGCGTGGCTGACAAGAATGAGGACCTGACAGGCGGAAAGACCGTGGTGCGGGCAGCCGGACGCATGATGGCGGTCAACCGGTTTGGCAAATCCGCATTTATCCGCTTTCGGGACCGCACTGGCCAGATGCAGGCCTATATCCGCCAGGACCAGGTGGGTGAGCAGGCTTATGCTTTTTTCAAAAAGATGGATATTGGCGATTTTATCGGTCTGCAGGGAAGCCTTTTTGCCACCAAGACCGGGGAGTGGACACTGCTGGCAGAGCAATTTGAATTGCTGGCCAAGTCTTATCGTCCCCTGCCGGAAAAATTCCATGGTTTAAAGGATCCGGAAAAACGGTACCGTCAGCGGTACCTGGATCTGATTATGAACCCGGAGGTGCGCGACGTATTTGTCAAGCGCAGCCGCCTGATCCGGGAAATCCGGGATTTTTTGACGCAAAGGGATTTTTTGGAAGTGGAAACGCCCATGATGCAGCCCATTGCCGGCGGGGCTGACGCCCGGCCGTTTAAGACCCATCACAATGCCCTGGACATGGATCTTTACCTGCGCATCGCACCGGAGCTTTATCTGAAACGTCTCGTGGTGGGCGGATTTGAACGGGTGTTTGAGATCAACCGCAATTTCAGAAACGAGGGCGTTTCCACCCAGCACAACCCGGAATTTACCATGCTGGAATTCTACCAGGCCCATGCCACCTACCAAGATCTCATGGTGCTCACCGAGCAGATGTTTGAGGCCGCGACCAGGGCGGTTGCCGGAGCCACAAAAGTGCCTTGCCAGGGCCGGGAGATCGAGTTTGCCGGCCCCTACCAGCGTCTGGATCTTTTGGATGCCCTGACTTCCGTGGGGGGTGTGGATCCGGCGCTGCTGTCGGACAAGGCCGGGCTCATGGCTTTTGCCAAAGACAATGAAATCGCCCTGGACCGGCGTCCGGGCGGGAATATCAGTATGGGAAAGCTGATCACAAAGGTGTTTGATCACCTGGTTGAACCCAATCTGATCCAGCCGACTTTTATTACCGGATACCCGGTGGAGGTCTCGCCGTTGTCCCGGCGAAGCGCCCGCAATCCGGAGATAACCGAGCGCTTTGAACTTTTTATTGCCGGCAGAGAGATCGCCAATGGTTTTTCGGAATTAAATGATCCGGTGGATCAGAAAGCCCGTTTTGTCAGCCAGGTGGAAAGCCGGGAACTCGAGGATCACGAGGCCCGTGTGGATGAAGATTATATTCTGGCGCTGGAATACGGTATGCCGCCCACAGCCGGAGAAGGGGTGGGCATTGACCGTTTGGCCATGCTGTTGACCGATTCGGCCTCCATCCGGGATGTGATTCTTTTTCCGCATCTGAAGTTCGCAGATACCCGATAGTCAAGTGCGGATTGCAGACAGCGGGCACCAAAAAAGCACGGCCTTTTGGAATTCAAATGAAGTTTGAGTATTTTATCGGAAGCCGGTATTTGAAGTCCCGGCAAAAAACGGGATTTATATCCTTTATCACCGTGCTCTCCATTGCAGGGGTCACGGTGGGGGTTATGGCTCTGGTGATTGTCATTGCCGTGATGACCGGTGCGGAATCCTATTTCAAGACCAAGATCCTGGGTGTGGAGCCCCATGTTGTTCTGCATCATCACGAGGGCTCCATACCGGAATACGCTTCGGTGATTGACCGCTTGGAAGCAAGCGGTCTGACGGAATCGGTGATGCCCTATGCCGAAACCCAAGTTATGCTCCGTTCGGGTTCGGGCATGTCGGGTGCGGTTTTGCGGGGCCTGAACCCGGAAGCCAGAGGATCTCACATCATCGGCCTTTCCCGGAAGGAATTAAAGGAAAAATTGTCCCCCGGCCAAAGCCGGGACAGCAATACAGAAACCCCGCCCCTGGTCCTTGGCAAAAATCTGGCCCGGAGTCTGGGCGTGAATTCCGGAGATGTCATCTATCTGATATCGTCGCGGGGCATGATGACCCCGGCCGGACACATGCCGTCAATGAAACGGTTTTTGGTCAAGGGGGTTTTTGAATCCGGATTTTACGAATATGACGCATCCCTGGCTTATACGCACCTGGAGGCCACCCAGGGATTGCTGCGCATCGGCGATGCGGTCACCGGTATCGGCATCCGGGTCGACGATATTTACAAGGCCGACCAGATCGCTGAAAAAATTCAGAAAAATCTGGGATTTCCATATTGGACCATGGACTGGATGGAAATGAACCGCAATTTTTTTTCAGCCCTGAAACTGGAAAAAACCGTCATGTTTATCATTCTGACCCTGATTATTCTCGTGGCCGCCTTTAACATTGCATCCACCCTGATCATGATGGTGATGAGCAAAACCCGCGACATTGCCATTTTAAAGGCCATGGGCGCAACAGACAGAAGCATTCGCAAAATATTTGTCTTCAATGGCCTGGTCATCGGCGCAATCGGCACGGCCCTGGGCACGGCCCTGGGTCTGACGGGCTGTTTTCTGCTCCAGCATTACCAGTTTGTTCAGCTGCCCGGGGATGTGTATTATTTCACCACCCTGCCCGTGGAGGTACGCTGGACAGATGTGGCCATCATTGTTTCCGCGGCCTTGGGCATCTGTTTGGGCGCAACTTTGTATCCGGCCGGAAAAGCTTCCCGGTTAAACCCGGTGGAGGCATTGCGCCATGGCTGACACAGATGTTTCAAAAACCGGTCCCGGCGGCAATAAAGCAACGGCGCCAACCGGCCCCCTGCTGGAAGTTTCCGGGCTGTGCAAGCGCTTTACGGACAAGAACAGCAGCATCGAGGTTTTAAATGATCTGTCCCTGAGTCTTGATCCCGGCAGTACCATGGCTGTGGTGGGGGAATCCGGGGTGGGCAAGTCAACCCTGCTCCATGTGCTGGGCGCCCTGGAGCCGCCGGATCAGGGGCGGGTGTATTATCAGGGCGCAGATGTCTTTGAGTTAAGCAATTCAGAACTTGCGGCATTCCGAAATGCCCGGATCGGATTTGTATTTCAGTTTCACTACCTGCTTTCCGGATTCACCGGTATGGAGAATGTGATGATGCCGGGCTTGATCGCCGGCATGCAGAAGAAGGAGATTCGCGATAAAGCCGAGGCCATACTGGTGCGGGTGGGTCTGCAGGACCGGCTCGGACATCGGGTCGGCGATTTGTCCGGCGGTGAACAACAGCGCGTGGCACTGGCCCGGGCCCTGGTGTTAAACCCGGATATTCTGCTGGCCGACGAACCCACCGGCAACCTGGACCGGAAAAACAGTGCTCAGGTGCATGAATTTCTGGTGGAGTTAAACCGGGAAATGGGAATGGCCATGATTGTTGTCACGCACAGCGCCGCACTTGCAGAAATGATGCAGCGCAGAATGCAGATTGTCAGCGGCAGGCTTGAGTCAATCGAATAAGCCGGAAAAAAACGGGATAATAAAACCATGCGAACAGGAATCTGGACAGCGGTTGTTGTGATTGGCCTTTTGACGGCCATGATTGTACCGGCGGAAGCAGAGACAGTGGTACAGCAGGTGAAAGTCGAGGGAAATCAGCGAATTGAAGATGATGCCATACTCAGGGCCATCAGCACCCAGGCGGGTGACGCTTATGATGAAAGCAGGCTCTCCGAGGATATGGAGGCCATTTATCGCATGGGATATTTCGATGATGTGCGTGTGGCTGCAGAGCAGCAGGAAGACGGCAATGTTGTCGTTTTTACCGTCAAGGAAAAACCCACCCTTCGAAACATCACCCTGTCGGGAAACCGTTTTTTCGATGACGAGGAAATCCGTGAACAGATAGATATTTCCACCGGGGCCATCCTCAACATCTATCGGATCAAGCGCAATATCGAGGCGATTGAGGCCTTTTACGAGGAAAAAAATTACCACAACGCGCAGGTGGATTACAAAATTCAGGAGCTTGACCACAATCAGGCCGACCTGGAGTTTGTCATCGAGGAGGGCAAAAAGGTTCGGATCAGGGAGATCCGTATCGAGGGCAACCAGGAGTACTCGGACAAGGAGCTGAAAAAAATCATGAAGACTTCGGAGAAGGGCTTTTTTTCCTGGCTGACTTCTTCCGGGGATCTGGATATGCAAAAGCTTGAGCAGGATACCGCACGCCTTGAGGCTCATTACCAGAACAACGGCTATGCCCGGGCCCGGGTTGGGGAACCGGTGGTAAAATACGAGGGCGACTGGATTTACGTGACCATGAAAATCCATGAAGGCCCCAGATTTAAGGTCGGGGAAGTCAGTTTTGAAGGTGACTTGCTCATACCGACCGAAGAACTTGCCCAAAGCGTCTCCATTGATCAGGAGCAGTATTACAACCGCCAGGTGCTGCAAAACGACGTGGTCCGTCTCACTGATATCTATGCTGATGAAGGCTATGCCCGGGCTGATGTGCGGCCTGGCATGAACCCCCGTTCGGAAGAAAATGTCATGGATATCGTTTTCCGGATGCAGAAAAATGAACCGGTATATTTTGAGAAAATTATCATTGAGGGCAACACCAAAACCCGGGACAAGGTCATCCGCCGGGAGCTGGAGGTTCACGAACAGGAAAAATACAGCGCAAGCGATTTAAAACGCTCTGTGCGCAATCTTCATCGCCTGGATTATTTCGAGGATGTCAATGTTCAGACCCTTGAGGGTTCATCTGAAGACCAGATGCTGTTAAACATTGACGTTACGGAAAAAGCCACTGGCAGTTTCAGCTTCGGGGCGGGCTACAGCGCCATTGACAAGCTCTACGTCATGGGATCGATTTCCGAGCGCAATTTTCTGGGCAAGGGCCAGAGAATTGAACTGCAGTTGCAGACCGGAAGCGAATCCCAGCACTTCCGGCTTCAGTTCACCGAGCCATGGCTTTTTGATATCCCCTTGTCCGCCACGGCAGAGGCGTATAACTGGGAGCGCGACTATGATGATTATGAGCTGGACAGCAAGGGCGGCCGACTCCGCTTCGGTTACCCCCTTTATGACGATGTGCGGGGCTATCTGTCCTATGCATATGATGTCAGCGAAGTCGATGAAATCCTGGATGAATTCCGGGACACCCTCGAAGAGGGCCGGTATACCCAGAGCAGTGTTACTGCCAGTATTGTTTATGATTCGCGCGACCGGACCATCAATCCCACCGAAGGGGCCAGACATTTGTTCAGTGTTGAATACGCAGGCCTGGGCGGAAATGTGGGATTTGTCAAATCCACGGCCGAGGCGGGCAAATATTTCCCCCTGTTTTGGGATACCGTGGGTTTTCTCCATGCCGAGGGGGGTTATGTAAAGGAAACCGGCGGCAAGCTGCTGCCTGATTATGAAAAATTTTACCTGGGCGGGATCAATTCCCTGCGCGGGTTTGATTGGCGGGATGTCAGCGCTTTTGACGAGAATGGCAACCGGATCGGCGGTGAGAAGTTTGTGCAGTTCAACGTGGAATTTATATTTCCCCTGCTAAAAGATGCGGGTTTAACAGGAGTGCTGTTTTATGATACAGGTAATGTGTATGGCGAGGATGAATCCGTGGATTTGGGCGAATTGCGCGAAAGCGCGGGCTTCGGAGTCCGGTGGTATTCCCCGATGGGACCCATCCGTCTGGAGCGCGGTTATGTGCTTGACCGGCGGAAAAATGAGCAGGGCGAATATATAGAAGACTCCGGGCGCTGGGAGTTTTCCATGGGAGGGGCATTCTAGATGGTTCAATGTTCAATGTTGATGGCACCGTAAAAAGTCTGATTTCAGATGGTGCCGTAAAAAGTTCAAGGTCAAGGCTTGCGCAATTTTGAAGAATGCAGCGTACTTAGCCGTACGTGAAATTCTGAGAAATTGCGCGTAACGCAGATATTGGACTTTTTACGGCGCCATCAATGTTAACGTGTTGATGATTGTGAATGGATATAAGAATTAAAGGGGGATCAATGAAGGCAATACAAATATTTGCAATTTCGATGCTGGCGTGTCTGTTTCTTGCCGCCGGACCGGCAGGTGCGGCAGATGTGGCCAAAATCGGAGTGATTGACTTTCAGAAGGTGATCAGCGAATCTGAAGCCGGCCAGAAGGTCCAGGAAGAGATCCAGAAAAAGGGCCGTCAGATGGAATCCGAACTTCAGGAGATGGCAAAGGAAATCGAGGAACTCGACAAGCAGCTGTCCCGGGACGCGATGGTGATGAGCAAGGAAAAACGCCAGCAAAAACAGCGGGAACTGGAGATTAAAAAATATGATCTCCAGTCCAGGCAAAGAGAATATGAAAACGAGTTCCGGCAGATGCAGTCCGAAAGGGTGGGAGAGCTTCGCGACGATATCATGGAACTGGCCGAGCAAATCGGGAAAAAGGAAGGCTATCTGCTTATTATTGAAAAAAATGCGGCGGTTTATTATCCCAGCGCAATTGACATGACCGATGAGATTATCCGCAAATACAATGAGCGCAATCCTGCATAAAAAAAGCCGCTGTCGCCCGGCGGCCGCAGGTTTGCCCCGTCTGCGGAGAACCGGCAGATGAGTCCTCTGACCCTTGCAGAGCTGGCGGATCTCATCTCAGCCCGCCCCGAGGATATTTACGGCGATGCCGGCGCCACGGTCACATGCGCTGTGCCATTTGACCAGGCAGGTCCCGGGGCTGTGACCTTTGCAGATAACGCCCGGCTGTGCAGCCGGGTCAAAGACAGCCGTGCGGGTGCGGTGATCGTGCCGCGCAGTTTTTCCGGGACGGCTTCGGCAAACCTGATTTTATCGGACAATCCCAGGCTCGCCTTTGCCCGGATTATGCAGTATTTTTATCCGCAAACGCCTTCCTTTTCAGGTATCAGCCAAAAGGCCGCCATCGGGGCCGATTTTGTTGCCGGCCGGGATACGGCTGTGGCGCCCCTTGCCTTTATCGGCAACAAGGTGACCCTCGGCGAGCGCGTGGTGATCCACCCAAACGTGTTTATCGGAGATGGGGTCTGTATCGGCGATGATACGCATATCCAGGCCAATGTGTCGATCCTGGAAAATTGCGTGCTCGGCAGCCGGGTGATTGTAGGGGCGGCATCGGTGATCGGGGCGGATGGATTCGGCTATACCCCTGATGAAAAGGGGCGGCACGTGAAAATCCCGCAGACCGGAATTGTTCAGATCGATGATGATGTGGAACTCGGTGCGGCCAATACCATTGACCGGGCCACATTCGGCCGGACATGGATCCGGCAGGGAGTCAAGACGGACAATCATGTGCATATCGGCCATAACGTCACAATCGGCGAGCATACCATCATTGTGGCCCTGGTGGGAATCGCCGGAAGTACCAAGGTGGGCAGAAACGTCATTGTGGCAGGGCAGGCCGGTATTGGCGGGCATTTGACAATCGGCGACAAGGCGGTAATCGGTCCCCAGGCCGGTGTTGCCAGGGATGTGGCGCCCGGGAAAACCGTTTCCGGCACCCCGGAAATGCCCCACAGCCAGTGGCTGCGGGTCCAGCAGGTCCTGGGGCGGCTGCCGGAGATGAAAAGGCAGGTCACAGCAATGCAGCGTCGCCTGGAAAGCCTGGAAAAAGCAATGGCCGGCAATGAAACCGAAGATAACAATTAGTCAAACCCGGAGTTGTGGAAAATATGATTCATCCCACTGCAATTATTGATCCTGAAGCAGAAATCGACGAAGATGTAGAAATCGGTCCTTATTCGATTATCCGGGCCAATGTTTCCATTGCCTCAGGAACATGGATCGGTTCTCATGTGACCATTGATTCGTATGTGGACATCGGTTCGGACTGCCAGGTTTACCAGTATGCCTCAATCGGGGCCGTTCCCCAGGCCATCCGGTTCAAAGGGGAGCAGACCTATCTGAAAATCGGACGCAACACCATTATAAGGGAATTTGTCACTTTAAACCGGGGCACGCAATTCGGCGGGGGAGTGACGCGTATCGGGGAGGACAATTTCTTAATGGCCTACACCCACGTGGCCCATGACTGCATTACCGGCAGAGGCGTGATCATGGCCAATAACGCCACTCTTGCCGGCCACGTGATTGTCGGCGATCACGTGACCATTGGCGGTCTTGTGGCGGTTCACCAGTTCGTCCGCCTTGGCGAGTATTCCTATATCGGCGGCAAATCCGCCGTGGTCAAGGATATCCCGCCTTATTTGATTGCAGCAGGTGACCGGGCAAACCTTCACGGGTTAAACAAGGTGGGGCTCCAGCGCCATCAGTTCTCGGAGCACTGCATTGCGCAGCTCAAAAAAGCCTACCGCATTATTTTCCGTATCGGGCTGACTGTCAACGAGGCTGTGGAGCGCGTGCTGGCCGAGGTGGAAAATACGCCGGAAGTGCTTAATCTGGTTGATTTCATACGCAATACTCAACGGGGGATCACCCGGTAAGGCAATCAAACGGAAAAAATTTTATGACACCGGCGGAAAAACGGATTGGACTGATCGCTGGCAGCGGCCCCTTTCCGATTCTGTTTGCAAAAAAGGCCGCCGCCCGGGGCTACGAAGTTTTTGCAGCTGCCTACCACCATGAGACCGACCCGGCACTTGCCGGATCTGTGGCAGCCATGGAAGTCCTGCATCTGGGCCAGGTGGGCCGTTTAACCCGTTTTTTTCGCAAACACGGGGTGCAGTCAGCGGTCATGGTGGGAGCCATCCAAAAACCGCGGGCCGTCTCTGAAATCCGTCCCGACATCAAGGCCCTTTCCCTGCTGGCGGCCGTGCGCAAAGACACCCATGATGACAGGCTTTTGCGGGCCTTTGCCAGGTTTCTGGAAAAGGAGGGCGTCATTGTCCGGCCATCGACCTTTCTGTTGCCTGAACTGCTGGCCCGCCCCGGATGCTGGACCCGGAAAAAGCCATCCAAAAAAGAGCGCAGCGACATCATCCTGGGCTGGCAAAAGGCCAAGGCCATTGGCGCTTTGGATATCGGTCAGTGCGTTGTTGTGGAAAATGGTTCAGTGCTGGCTGTGGAGGCCATAGACGGGACCGATGCCACAATCCAAAGGGGAGGCGGGTTGGGACGGGGCAATGCTGTTGTGGTCAAGGTCTGCAAGCCAATCCAGGATTTTCGTTTTGACGTGCCGGCAGTCGGCGCCCGGACCATTGAAACCATGCGTGAATGCGGGGCCCGGGTGTTGATAGTGGAAGCCGGCCGCTCGGTTGTGTTTGACAGGGAGGAAATGGTAGAATTGGCGGATCAATACGGGATATCCATCGAAGCCCTTGCGGATATGCAGGAACAATCCCAAAAAAACAAGGCTGAACAATAAAAATGAACCCGGACAAAAAAATCCGCGCCGCAGTTGTGGGCGTTGGTTATCTTGGCAAGTTTCATGCGGAGAAATACGGCAACCATCCCGATGTTACCCTTGCCGGCGTTGTGGATACGGATCCTGCCCAGGCGCAAACAGTGGCCGATAAAGCCGACACCCGGGCGTTTGCCGACTACCGGCAGCTTTTCGGTCAGGTGGATGCTGTCAGCATTGCCGTGCCCACGCATCTGCACTATGAAATTGCCAAAGATTTTTTAATCCAGGGTGTTGATGTGCTCATTGAAAAGCCCATCACCCGCACGGTGGCAGAAGCTGACGAACTCATTGCCCTTGCTGAAAAAAAAGGGTGCATTATCCAGGTGGGGCATCTGGAACGGTTCAATCCTGCGGTGGTGGCCGTGCGCAATCAGGTGGTGCGCCCCTTGTTTTTCCAGTGCGAGCGGCTCAGCCTTTACCAGCCCAGGGGCACGGACGTCAGCGTTGTCCATGATCTGATGATTCATGACATTGACCTGATTTTTAATTTTGTCAAAGCGGATATCCGCTATTGTCACGCCCTGGGCGCATCCGTGGTCACCGATCAGGTCGATATCGCCCATGCCCATATTGAATTTGACAACAACGCTGTGGCCAATGTCACCGCAAGCCGGATTGCCAACAAAAATGAGCGAAAAATCCGGATTTTCCAGCCGGACGGCTATTTTTCCATTGATTTTGCCAATCGCGCCATCACCCATATCCGGCCCGGCTCCGGTGAAGAGCAGTGCCCGGTGCCCGGCATGATGATGGAGCAGCACTCCTTTGCCGCAGCCGATGCCCTGGCCGATGAAATCAGCTCTTTTGTGGATGTCGTGGCCCGGCGGGGTGAACCCGAGGTCTCAGGCCGAATGGGCCGGGATGCGCTGAAAGTGGCCGTGGACATAACTGCTCAGATAAATGAGGCCATGGCCCGGGTCAGGGGATCGGGTTCATGAAAACACAAGATTTGCCAGGAAAACAGGTCATGATTATCGCCGGTGAGACCTCGGGGGATCATCACGGGGCCCGGCTGGTGGCCGAGATGGCAAAAAAGGATCCGGACCTGCATTTCTGCGGTATCGGCGGCCCGCAGATGCAGGCCGCCGGCGTGGAAATCCTCGTGGATGCCGGGCAGCTTTCGGTGGTGGGCATTACCGAGGTGTTTTCCGCGCTGCCCGTGGTGCTTCGCGAAGCCGGGCGCGTCAAGCGGGAGATGCTGCGGCGGAGGCCGGATCTTTTGATCTTGATCGATTTTCCCGATTTTAACCTGCACATGGCCGGCTTTGCCAAAAAGCACGGCATAAAGGTGTTTTATTACATCAGTCCGCAGATCTGGGCATGGCGGCGTTCCAGGGTCAAAAAAATCAAGCGCCTGGTGGATCACATGGCTGTGATTCTTCCCTTTGAAGTCGATTTTTATCGGGCTTGGCAGGTTCCTGTAACCTTTGTGGGCCATCCGCTTCTGGATCATTATGGGCAGAAGCATTGGCAAGAACCGGCCAATAACTCCCGGCAGGAGTCGGCACCCGAAGCCGCCACAGTCGTGGGTCTACTTGCCGGCTCCCGCAAAAGCGAAATTCGGCGAAATTTACCCGTTATGCTTGCTGCAGCAGGCAGGCTGGCAGAAGACCTCCCAGGTGTTGAATTCATTGTCTCGGTTGCCCCGGGGATTGATCCCCTGTGGCTGGAAGACTGGATACAGCCCTGGCGGGATCGGATTGATATGAAGCTGCAATCCGGCGAAATTTCGGGGATATTGGAGCAATGCACACTGGTGGTGGCCGTCTCGGGAACAGTCACCCTGGAAGCCGCTATTTTCGGGGTCCCGATGGTAATCATGTACCGGATTTCCAATTTAAGCTACATGCTGGGTAAAATGCTGGTGAAAGTCGATCATATCGGTCTTGCCAACATTATTGCCGGCCAGCGGGTGGTTCCCGAGTTGATTCAGCAGGATGCCAATCCGGGAACAATTGCCCGCACCGTGCGGGACTTGCTTTCGGACAGGGCCGCGCTTTTGGCTCTGCGCCGCCGGCTCAAAACCGTGCGCGCCATGCTGGGAGAGCCCGGGGCGTCGGAAAAGGCGGCAAACATTGCCCTTTCTCTGATTTATCGCAACACGGAGGCAACGCCGGCCGGAAGGGTTTAAATTCTTTATGACACCCCCCATTATTTCCAAAGTGCCCCTGCGCAGCCGGCACCGTCGGCTGCTGGGATATATCCGGGGAAGCTGGCCCCAACTGGCCCTGGCCATGGTCTGCATGCTTGTGGTTGCGGGAACCACTTCAGCCACGGCGTTTCTCGTCAAGCCCATGCTCGATGATATCTTCATGGAAAAAAATGAGACCATGCTGATGATCATCCCCATTGCCCTGGTCGTGCTTTACCTGCTGCGGGCCGCGGCCATGTACGGCCAGGAATTTCTAATGCACTACGTGGGCGAAAGCATCATTCGCCAGTTGCGGGACAGTCTTTACGACAAGATATCCGATCTGCCCCTGACGTTTTTTCAAAAGGAAAAAACCGGGGTGCTGATGAGCCGGATCACCAATGACGTCAATATTATCAAGGCCATGGTATCCAACGCGGTCACCGGCGCGTTAAGAGACGTGTTTACCATTTTCGGCCTGATCTTTGTGATTTTCTACCAAAGCTGGAAGCTTGCCCTGATTGCGCTTATCGTTTTGCCCGTGGCCTTTTTTCCCATTGCCGAATTCGGCCGCCGGATCCGGCGGTTTAGTACCAGGAGCCAGGAATCCATGGCGGATTTGAACTCTTTTTTGCACGAAACCTTTGCGGGCAACAAGATCGTCAAGGCTTTTGGCATGGAAGCCGAGGAGAAAGCCCGGTTTTTTGAGAAAAATCGAACGCTTTTTCGCTACGAGGTCAAAACGTTCCGGACCAAGGCGCTGACCTCGCCGGTCATGGAGGTTTTAGGCGGCATCGGTGTGGCCGTGGTGATCTGGTATGGCGGATACGCGGTGATCAATGGGCAAATGACCCCGGGCACGTTTTTTTCCTTTATGACCGCGTTGATGCTGTTATACGCCCCTGTAAAAAAACTGACCCGGTTAAACAATGCCGTGCAGCAGGGACTGGCTGCCGCTGATCGGATATTTGACGTCCTGGAGACTGAATTGGACATCACGGACCCGCGAGAGCCCGTTGCCCTGTCGGAACCGCCTCACAGGGTGGCCTTTGAAAACGTGTCATTCGGCTATAGCCCGGATGAAACCGTTTTAAAAGACATTTGCCTGGAGGTCCGGCCTGGTGAGCGCCTGGGAATAGTTGGCACCAGCGGCGGGGGAAAAACCTCCCTGGTCAACCTGATTCCGCGGTTTTATGATGTCACGGCCGGCAGCGTGAAAATCGACGGTATTGATATCCGCCAGGTGTCTGTGGCAGATCTGCGCAGCCGCATTGGCGTGGTCACTCAGGAACCGATTTTGTTTAACGACACCCTTTGCCGAAACATTGCTTATGGCAGCTCTGAGGCCACTGCGGCGCAAATTTGGGAGGCGGCCAAAGCCGCCTATATAGCCGATTTTATAAACAAGCTGCCAAAGGCGATGGATACGGTGATCGGGGAACTGGGAAACCGGCTTTCAGGGGGGGAAAAGCAGCGCATATGCATTGCCCGGGCCCTTTTAAAGGACGCGCCGATATTGATTCTTGACGAGGCCACCTCGGCCCTGGATTCAGAGGCGGAACAACTGGTACAGAAAGCCCTGGAAAATCTCATGCAGGGACGCACCTCTTTTGTGATCGCCCACCGGCTGTCAACAATCGTGGGTGCAGACCGCATCATCGTGCTTTCCGGCGGCCGGATCGCGGAGCAGGGTACGCATGCAGATTTGTTGAAGCAAAAGGGAGAATATTATCGTTTGTATTATCAGCAGTTTTCCGACCCGGTTGACAGAGCCGGGCAAAAAAGCCCCGCATCCCGGTAAATACACGGAATCCATCATCCCATGAAGCCAAACACCCTTGTCAACCGGTATATTCTCAAGGAACTGATCCCGCCCTTTGTGATCAATCTCGTTTTTTTCATGTTTATTTTTCTGATGAGCGAGATTCTTGACATCACTGACATGATTGTCAATTACCAGGTGAATCTGTCCGTGTTTTTCTTGATGATTCTCTATTCCATGCCTTACTTTCTTGTCTATATCATTCCCATGTCCGTGATGATGAGCATCCTTCTGACTTTTTTACGGATGTCGGCCGACAATGAGATTGTTGCCCTCAAGGCCGGCGGGGTCAGCCTCTATGGCCTGATTCCCCCGGTGCTGGTGTTTGCGGTTTTCGGTTTTCTGATTACCGTGGCCATGGCCGGCTGGGGCATGCCCTGGGGCAAGTCCGCTTATGAAAAAACAGCCATGGAAGTGGTGCGCTCCAATTTCAATATCGGGATGAGCGAAGGCCGTTTTAACGACGATTTTGCGGGCCTGACCTTTTATGTCAACAATGTGGATATGAAGACCCGTGAACTCAATGATGTGTTGATCCAGGACAGCCGGCAAAGCCAGACCAGCAGTACCATCATCGCCCCCAGGGGGGATCTGCTGAAGGGAAATGATGACTATACATTTGTGATCCGCCTTTATGACGGCGTCATCAGCCAGGTTGAACCCGGGCGTGGCGAGGCGCATGCCACGAATTTCACGACATATGATATTCGGCTGGATATCGCCGGGTCCGGGACGGATATGGGATCAAGGCACAAGGATGAAAAGGAAATGCGTTTTTCCGAACTGCGCGAGTATATAAAAACTGCGGAAAACCGGAATAAACGTTATTATTCCATTCTTCTGGAACTGCACCGGAAATTTTCCATTCCTTTTGCCTGCATTTCCATGGGGCTTCTGGCCCTGCCGCTGGGGGTCATGTCCGTGTCGGCAAGGAAGTCAGCGGGCCTGGGCATGGGCCTGCTCTGCTTTCTGCTTTATTATCTGCTTTTGTCAGCCGGCACAGTGCTTGGTGAAAGTGGCTGGTTTCACCCGGCGATAGGTTTATGGGCGCCAAACGGGATCATGGGAGTCCTGGGGCTTTATATGCTGGTGAAGACGGCAAAAGATGAGCCGGTTGGCCTGCTGTCCGGGTTTGCTTTCACAGTCGGCCGCATCCGTGGATATTTGTCGGGCAGGGGAAAGCCATGAGCATTATCCATCGATATATTACCGCCGCTTTTGTGCGATATTTCTCCATGGTCCTTGTCATGGTGGTGGCCATTTACCTGTCAGTGGATTTTCTGGGGCGGATTGACAACTTCATTGAAGATCAGGTTCCGGTGGGGAAGATCGCGCTTTTTTTCCTGCTCAAAATCCCCTTGATCGTATCCCAGATTACTCCCGTGGGGGTGTTGCTGACAGTATTGATCATCTTCGGCCTGATGAACAAAAACAATGAAATCATTGCTTTGAAAAGCAGCGGCATCAGCGTGTTTTACCTTTTGGTGCCGGTTGCGGCCATGGGTGCGCTGGTATCGGTGATCTTGTTTATGTTCTCTGAGGTGGTGGTGCCCATCAGTGTTTCAGAAGCCAACCAGATCGCCGAAGCCAGCGATGAGACACCCCGCACAGTGCCCCGGGAAAATATCTGGATCCGCTCAGCGCAAAACATTGTGCATGTGAAATATTATCGTCCTGCGGATGAAATGTTTTCCGGGATGACCATTTACTTTCTGGACCGGGAATTTAATCTGGTGCGCCGGATAGATGCTTTGTCTGCTCAGTATCATCAGGGCCGCTGGGAACTGACGGGCTGCATGGAACAATCTTTTAGAGGTGGTGCGGCCAATGGCGGGGACTCTGAGCCCAAAGGCCCGTCGCAGGTCCGGCAGTACGATCAAAAGCAGTTGGATCTGGCGGTTTCCCCGGAAGATTTCAGAAGGGTGGCCCGGGAGTCCGGGGAAATGAATTTTATCGCTTTGGGCCGGTATCTTCAAAAGGCCGAGTCCGATGGCTATGACGCTACCCGTTACCGGGTGGACTTTCATGCCAAGACAGCTTTCCCCCTTGTATGCCTGGTTATGAGTTTGATGGGGGCCGCTGTTGCCCTGGGGGGCACGACCCGTGATGGCATGGCAGTGAGTTTTGCATATGGCATTATCATTGCCTTTGTATACTGGTCGGTTTATAGTTTCTGTTTGTCTCTGGGTTATGGCGGAATGCTGCCGGCGTGGCTTGCGCCCTGGTGTGCCAACGCAATGTTTGGCCTGGCCGCGGCTGTGATGTTGTTGAACCTGGAGTAGATGCGAGCAACTGAAAAGAACATGTTTAAAAGATTAAAATACAAGGCCGGTGTTGTGAGAACCGATCACCGTCACAGCAATCCGTCTGCGCTGAGCCGGTTGCTTTATGCGGCGTCAAGGATTTACGGCGGGGCTGTGGCACTTCGCAACAGCGGGTTTGACAAGGGGGTTTTATCGGTTCGCCGTCTGCCCTGTCCGGTTGTGTCCATTGGCAATATCACCGCCGGGGGTACGGGCAAAACCCCCATGGCCCTGTACATGGCCCGGCTGATACGGCAGATGGGCTACCGGCCCGCTGTGATCAGCCGGGGATACCGGGGTAAGGCGGAAAAAGCCGGAGCTGTTGTCACTGATGGATATCATTTGTTGGCCGATTGTGCCACAGCCGGAGACGAGCCATTTATGATGGCCAGTGTCTTAAAGGGAGTGCCGGTACTGGTGGGCCGGAACCGGTTTCAAAGCAGTATGCGGGCAGTGGCGGCTTTTGATTCGGATGTGATTATTTTAGATGACGCTTTCCAGCATCGGCGGCTGCACCGGGACCTGGATCTGGTGCTGCTTGATGCCGCCCATCCACTGGGAAACGGGCATGTGCTGCCCCGGGGGAGTCTCAGGGAGCCGGCATCCGGGCTTAAGCGAGCAGATGCCGTGATTTTAACCCGCAGCCAAAGCCGGGAGGCCCGGGAAAGTCTGCCGCAGAAGATTTCCGGGCATGTCCCTGTGTTCCGTGCCGACCATGTGCCGTTTTTGTCCGGTATTTATGGGCAGGCCGATTTTCTGGAGGAAAAGGGAATTTCAGACCACGGAGATCCCGGGGATTTGTCTTTTCTGGGTGCCGTCCGGGTTTTTGCTTTTTCCGGAATCGCACGAAACCAGGAGTTTTTAAACATGCTCTCGGGATATGTTGGTTCATTGACGGGTTTTGCAGAATATCCGGATCATTATTGCTATTCCAGCAGGGATCTGGGCAAAATTGAACAAAAGGCCATATCTGAGTCCGCAGACTGCCTGATGACCACGGAAAAGGATTATGTACGCATTGCCGGCCGGTTGCCCGCAGGCCTTCCCCTGGTGGTAATGGGTGTGGAAATGCGGTTTTTAAACAATGACGAGTTCGGGTTTGTTGCGCTGCTGCGTCGTAAACTGCTGGAAATAAAAGTGGAAACCAGATCATGAAGCAGCGAAATTCTATATTTGAAACAGATGAGCACCAGTTGGAATTGTTGTCAAAAGGCAGATGGGCAAATGCGGATTTGTTTTGCTTTTCTGTGCGGGGCAGCAAATGGGTGGTCAAGGATTTTTCCGGATGCCCGCCGCTGGTATCCGCAACCTGGGGACGGTGGATGGTAATGCGCGAATACCGCGCCCTGGTCCGTCTCCAGGGCATTGACGGCATACCGGAAAAGCCGTTTCTCCGCGATGGCCAAGCCCTGGGATATCGGTACGTGAACGGTACAACCCTTCGCCGTGTGCGGACCGAGGAGATTCCGTCCAATTTTTTCCCGGACCTGGAACACCTGGTCCGCCGGATGCACCAGCGCAAAATGGTGCATCTCGACATCCGGAACCGGCGAAATATCATGCTCCGTTCAGACGGCAGGCCGGCGCTGCTTGATTTTCA
>NZ_JAWODO010000135.1:0-19215 GCF_046483245.1 Desulfosalsimonas sp.
AATTGTTTTTTACAGGGATATCCTTTGAATTTGGATACCTAAAGAATTGATCAACCCAAAAGATGCTTTCCAATGTGTTTTACAGGGTTATCAAATTTGAGCATGGTCCCCAAGGAAGCCCGAAGGGCGGGGGCGGGTTTTTGAAGGGACATTGAGGGTTTTTGCGAAAAGATTCAGGCAATGCCGAAGCCGGAAAATTTCAAATTGTTTGAGGGCGCTTGCGCCCGAGTTTTTGAAATTTCGGCGAAGGCATTGCCTGAATCTTTTCGCAAAAAGGCTCAGGAGCGAAAAAACCGGCCCAGGCCGCAGGGCTTCCTTCCTCCAAGCCAGCACCATTTTCAACCCGGAAGAAGTCACAACCGCAACATCGGCATAACCAAGGCGTAAGCAGCTTGTGGCGGTTTTCGCATGAGCCGTGTCGGGTGCGGTTTGTTTGTCTGCGGCGCGCTTTCGGCGATCGGCCGGGACTTTGGCTGGAATTTTAAAAACTCGGGCTGATCGCCCTCAGACAGTTTAAAATTCCGGACGCCAAAGCCCCGGCTCCGATCTTATGCCGAAACCGCGCCAATGCAGCCAAACAAACCACCCCCGCCCCGCCACATGACCAACGCACTGGAAAGATGTTTCAGCAACTGGTCTTTACCAAGAGCTCCTTTGGGTTTGGATACCTAAATAGTTGGTCAAGCCGAAAGGGGGGCCAGTGTGTTTTACAGAGTTGTCGAATTCGGGCGTGGGTCTCCAAGGAAGCCCGAAGGGCGGGGGCGGGTTTTTGAAGCGACATTGAGAATTTTTGCGGGAAAATTCAGCCGGTGCCGGAGCCGGAAAATTTCAAACTGTTTGAGGGCGAATGCCCGAGTTTTTGAAATTTTGGCGAAGGCATCGGCTGAATCCGCAAAAAGGCTCAGGAGCGAAAAAAACCCGCCCCCGGCCGCAGGGTTTCCTTCCTCCAGGCCACCACCATCTTTAACCCGGAAGCAGTCACAGCTGCAACATCGGCATAACCAAGGCGAAAGCTACTTATGTCGGTTTTCGCATGTGTCGGGGCACGGGCAGCGAGGCCAACCCGGCTGCCATGCTCACGGACAAAAAGCGAAACGCAAAGGTGGTGATCATGAACCGATCATGTTGCTTTTTGGGCGTCATGCCTAAACAATTTCTGGCTTTGTCCGATAAGTCTTATTCAACGGCTACGGCGCAAATCTATACAGACCCGAGGATGTTGGGGAGTTGAAAATGAGCGGCGCCTCCTACAGGCAAAAAAGTGAAGTATCCCGAAACGAGCTGCAGCCGGAGGGCAATTATTTTCCCGTGTCCCCGGATACGCTCAATCCCAATGCACTGACCGATTTCCAGGTATATTTTAAACGGGGCAGCCGATATGTGCTCTACACCCGGGAACGCCAGTATTTTTCCAATGAGCTCAAGCAGCGTCTGGTGGACAACGGCATTGATACGGTTTATATCCCGTATGATCAGCAGCCATCCTATGAAACCTATATGCTCGACAACCTGGAATGGATTTTAAATGATCCGGAAATTTCCGTGGATGTCCGATCTCGGGTGTTTCTGGACATTACCTCCGGGCAGGTGAAAAAAATCTTTGAAGACCGAATGCCGGCACTGGACGAAAATTCCCTTGAAGGGGTGAGCCATGTTGTGAAATCAAGCCTTTCGTTTTTGTCCACCCCCGAGGCCATGGAAAATATCGGCCGGTTTGTTTCTCATGATTATCAGACTTTTTCTCACGGCGTGCATGTGTTTACTTATACCATGATGCTGATGAATTGCCTGGCCGAACAATGGGAGGAGCAGACCCTGGTGGACGTGGGCGTGGGGGCTTTGCTCCATGATATCGGCAAAACCCACGTACCGGTCAGGATTTTAAACAAGCCGGGGCCGTTAAACGAACAGGAATGGAAACAGATCCGACTTCATCCTGTGCACGGCATGCGCATGTGCACCAATGTGTATTTGCCCCAGGTGAGTTTGAACTGCATTGTGTTTCATCATGAGAAATTCGACGGCACCGGATATCCCACCGGCATGCAGCAGGAGGAAATTCCCGTGCCGGTGCGCGTGCTGACCTGTTGTGACGTCTATGACGCCATAACCTCAAAGCGTTCCTATGCCCCGGCCAAAACACCGTTTGAAGCATTGAAGATCATGGGCGAGGAAATGCAGGGCGCGTTGGATCCCCGGATTTTCAAAACGTTTATCAAGGTCCTGGGCAAACAGTAATAGCCGGATTAAAAAGGCCCCGGCTCAGGTCTTTTTTCCGGTTTTGCCTGTGGTGAACCGGTATTTCCAAATACCTTCCAGAATGCCGCCGGAGCCGGGGGCTTCAGCGAAATAGATTTTGTTGACCCCTTTTAATTCCTCGAGCTCCGGGCTGTAGTTGCCCACAACCACCCCCATTTGCTCTCCGCGCAGCATTTCCGCGTCATTTCCCGAATCCCCGCTGACCAGAAAATGCGACAATGGGATTTCCCATTTGTAGCTTAAATATCGGATGGCCTTGCCCTTGGATGCCCGGTAGGGGATGATGTCGAGATATTTTTCATGGGAATAGACCAGGGTGTAGCGGATCTTGTTTTTTGTCAGGATGTCATGGATTTTGGCAATCCGGTCCTTTCCTGGATCCATGTCATAGCTGATCTTGTATTTGCGCTGGGCCGCCTTGTCCTGGAGCTTGAGAAAGCTGAATTGTTTCATCAGTTTTTTGATTTTTTCCGGTTCCCATCGCTGGGCGACATGTGTATCCCAGCCCTGATCATACTGCAGATTCCGGCCGTAGTAGATTTCCGTGCCCACGTCCGAGATCACCACATCCGGCCGGGGCAGACCGTGTTTTTCCAGCACCTCCATGGCCGAGTCCGCCCGCCGGCCAGTGGCCACGCCAAAACCCACCTTAGCGCGGTTTTCCGTAAGCCACTGGATCAGCTCGGTCAGGTGAGTGTTGTCCTGCCCGATCAGGGTGTTGTCAATGTCGGTGATCAGAAAAAAATTGACTTTGGACAGGCGCTTGCCAATGGATTTTTCCTTTGCTGATGCCCTTTGCTGTCGGCTGGTGCCGAATCTTTCATCCAGAAGCTGGATCACGGCATCTGTGAAGGACTGGGCGTGACTGTCCCAGGTGTAGTATTTGCGCACGTTCATGATGCCGTTTTTGGAGTATTGCTGCCACAGTTCCTCATCTGTGAGGATTTTGCGGATGGCATCGGCGATTTCCCCCGGATCGTCGGGGTTGATGAGAATGCCGTTTTCGCAGTTGCCGATGATATCTTTGGGGCCGCCGTCATTTGTGGCCACCAGGGGCAGGCCCGTGGCTGCTGCTTCCAGCAGGGTCAGGCCAAAGGGCTCTGTGAGGGCCGGGTTGACAAATACCCCGCGTTTTTCCGCGGCAATCCGGTAGAGCTCCGGCACTTCATATTCCACGTCATGCTTTTTGGGGATGGCCATTTTGCCGTAAAGATCATAGCGGTCCATCATCAACAGCATCCGCGTGAGCACTTCCTTTTCATTTTCCTCCATTTCGTTGATATCCTTGCGGATGCCGGCAAACACGGCCAGGTTGGCCATGGCCTGTAGTTCGCGGTCTTCACCGAATGCCTGGATCAGGCCGGAGATGTTTTTGCGCTTGTCCGGACGGGAAAGGGCCAGGATCAGCGGCTTGTCCGGATACATCAAAAATCGTTCCAGCTGGTTGAGCAGACTGGCCTGGGCATACTTGGAAAATTCGGATTTTTCAACTTCTGGCAGCCGGTCATGGTAATAGGGATGGAACCGGTCCACGTCGATACCTGGTGGGATGACCTTGTATTCCGGGGTTTTGGCATTTTTGTAAACCCCGTACTGGTCCTCGATTTCCTGGTTGGTGCTGGTAACAATCAGGTCGGCTTTTTTCAGGATTTGCTCTTCTGCCTTGATGCGGGTTTCGATATTGTATTTTTTGTTTATCTCCGACTCCCGCATTCCGTCGTTTAGCAATTTCTGTTTCTTGGGAATTCCCAGGGAATGGCCAGTGAACACAAAGGGCAGCCCGTAGAGCTCTGAGAGTTTCATGGCCACATATCCCGCATCCGGATAATGGCCGTGAAACAGGTCCGGGATATCGTCTTGTTTCTTGATGAATTTGATGACCTTGTCCACATATTCATCCAGGTAGGGCCAGAGCAGCTCCTTTCGCATGTAGCGCTTGCCCCGGCACTGGATGCGAACAATCCGGCAATTGTCGCTGAACTCTTCCACAGGCTGCGCATAATCGTCTGAAACCCTAGGGTCTTCGATGAAGCGTGTAAACAGGTCCACCCGGCGCACATTTTTGCTGCGGCTCAGATGCTTGGCCAGTTCCACCACATAAAGCACCTGGCCGCCGGTATCTGCATCCCGGCCCAGTTCCGGGTTTTGAAAGCGGACCAGGCCGTGGATGCTAAACATTTGAATATAAAGCTGTTTATCCGGTTCCGTCATTGGGCCCTCCTGTGGTGCGTTATAGCAATGTCGAATAAAAGTCCCGGTTTTCCGGGATGGCGCCCTGGATTTGACAGATGCGGGCGGCAAAAGCAGCGGCTTGGTCGAGGATGTGCTCCGGGGACCAGTTTTGCAGGTATCCCAGGGCCACCACTGCAGCATAGGCATCACCTGCGCCCACAGTATCCACGACCGGTCCTTTGTCCGGCACCCGGGTTTCATGGCAGAAGCCGGGGGTGTACAGGCGGCTGCCGCGTTCTGCCATGGTCAGCGAAACCATCTCTATGTCATGGGTTTTCATGAGCCAGGCGATGAAGTCTTTCTCAGATTCGGCATCCCGGCCGAACATGGCCCGGATTTGTATCAGTTCCGCATCATTGATTTTAAGAATATCCGCCCTGTCAATTGAGGCGAGAACCGTCTCTGTGCTGTAGCAGCCGGGGCGCAGGTTGATATCACAGAAGCATTTGGTTGAATCCGCGCGGTTGTCCAGAAAGGCTTTAAGGCGAGCGGCCATTTCCGGCGTGCGCTGAACCAGGGTGCCGAAATAGATCAGTTCCGGGGTTTGGTTATTTACGAAATCCGGCGAGTCGGGCAATTCGATGTGGTCATAGGCGGTATCGGTTATGATCTCAAAACTGTGGCTGCCGCCCTGTTGAGGGTGAACCATCACCTTGCCGGTGGGATGCCGGGGGTCTGACTGAATGTGGCCGGCATCAAATCTGTTTTGCCAAAGAAAGTCAGAAATTTCTTTCCCGATATTGTCCTGCCCGATGCGGGAGATAAAGCAGACCGGCAGGCCCATTTGCTGCAGGTGATAGGAAAAATTAAAAGGCGCCCCGCCGATGCGCCGGTATTGCGGGAAAATATCTACGAGGATTTCGCCGATGACAAGAATCACAATTGTCCTCAGGGGCTTGTGTTGGAATCGATTGGGTATTTTATTGCTAAAGTAAAGCGGTTTTGCGCAATTGTCAAATAACGGGCGGTGCCACGTCCTTTTGTGGGCTGCGATCCGAAGACAGTGCGGCCTTGCCGGAGCCAGCCGAATGAAAGACAAGATTGAACTTGACAATCAATTTGTTCCTTATCATATTATCATTTATTCATATGATGAATTGATTGAAAAAGGCGGTCGTATTTCAGCCGCCCGGAAAGAAGGGGAAAAATGACAGTGCCGGAAAGTCAAAACATTGCGGAAGTATGCGCAACCAAGGTAATCCATCACGATATCATTGCGCAGGTGGATGCGTCCATGCCAGAAGACCGGGGGCTTGCGGATCTGGCCGGGTTTTTTAAAATCTTCGGGGACAAAACCCGCATCCGCATTCTCTGGGCATTGTCTGCAGCGGAAATGTGTGTCTGCGATCTGTGCTGTCTTTTGGGGATGAAGCAGTCCGCTGTTTCCCAGCAGCTCAGGATATTGAAGCAAACCCGTCTGGTCAAATACCGGCGGGAAGGCAAGGTGATATATTATTCCCTGGATGATGCGCATATTCGCCGGGTTCTGGAACTGGGCATGGAGCACGTCATGGAAAGCAAATCATCCTGATTAAAAAAGGAAATTGTCATGTTTGAATCTATAGATAGTGTTAACGGTACGGCTGCGCATGCGGGTGACCCGCAGTGCTGTGCTTCATGCGGATGCAGTCATTCATCCCCCGCAGGCGGGGACGAGGCCTTTGATGTGCGGCGCGAGGTTATAAAACTTGTTGCTGCAGCAGTCTTGTTTGCCGGGGTGCTGCTTTTGGAATATACGGATGTAATCCGCCTTCCGGCAATTGGGTTTTATGTTTTCATTTCAGCCGCTTATTTGACTGCAGGCGTTGGGATTCTGGCGGCAGCCGGGCGTACGCTGGTGAGGGGCGATTTTTTTGACGAAAATGTGCTCATGGCCATTGCCACCCTGGGGGCCATGGCCATCGGTGCCTTTTCAGAGGCCGTGGGCGTGATGATTTTTTACCGGGCCGGAGAGTTTCTTCAGGGCCTGGCCGTGTCCCGATCCAGGCGCTCCATTGCCGCCTTGCTGGCCCAGCGGCCGGATGTGGTCAATTTGAAAACCAAGACCGGAATTTCCCGGGTGGCACCGGAGAGTGTGGCCGTGGGCAGCCTGGTTCTGGTCAAGCCCGGGGAGAAAATCCCCCTGGACGGCCGGATCACGGACGGCTCATCCCAGGTGGACACATCCGCGCTCACAGGGGAATCCGTGCCCAGAGGGGCGGGTGCGGGCGACGAGGTGCTGGCAGGGGGTGTCAACCTTTCAGGCACCCTCACCATTGCGGTCACCCGGCCTTATGATCAGTCCTCCATTGCCCGGATGGTGGAGCTGGTGGAAAATGCGGCCGCCCGCAAGTCCGCCACTGAGCAGTTTATCACCGTCTTTGCCCGATATTACACCCCGGCGGTGGTGGCCGCGGCCGCGGCCGTGGCTTTTGTGCCGCCAATGCTAATCGACGGTGCCGGGTTTCAGCAGTGGATTTACCGTGCCCTGGTACTGCTGGTCATCTCCTGCCCGTGCGCGCTGGTGATCAGTATTCCCCTGGGCTATTTCGGCGGCATCGGCCGGGCCTCCAGGCACGGGGTGCTGGTCAAAGGTTCAAATTATCTCGATGTGCTGGCAAAACTGCACACCGTGGTGTTTGACAAAACCGGGACCCTCACTGAGGGCGTGTTTGAGGTCAATGGCGTTGAAAGCGCAAACGGATACAGCGCTGAGCAGGTGCTGGCCTTTGCAGCCAGGGCCGAGCAGTATTCCAACCATCCCATTGCCAGGGCCATTGTCAAAGCGTTTGACAAAAACGGGGAGCCTGTGAGTCCGGAAGGTGTTTCCGGGCACGGGGAAACTTCGGGTTCAGGGGTTTTCGCCCGGGTTGATGGCAGGAACGTGCTCGTGGGCTCGGGGCGGTATCTTCGCGCTCAGGGAATTTTGCCCGGCCGGGACGGGCAGAACCAGAGCGGCACTGTGACGCATGTTGCCGTGGACGGAAATTATGCCGGCTATATTGTTATCAGTGACCGCATTCGGAAAGAATCGCAAAAAGCGCTTCTCCGGCTGCGCCAAAACGGCGTGCGCCGGATTGTGATGCTTACCGGTGACAACGCTGAAACAGCCCGAACAGTGGCGGAAAACCTAGGCCTTGACGATTATTTTGCCGATCTTCTGCCCGGGGACAAGGTGACGGCATTTGAAAAAATCCAGGCCGATGCGGGCAAGGGGCAGAAGGTCGCATTTGTGGGCGACGGGATCAATGACGCCCCGGTAATCGCCAGGGCTGACGTGGGCGCGGCCATGGGGGCGGCTGGATCGGATGCAGCCATTGAAACCGCAGACGTGGTGCTCATGACCGGCTCGCCGGAGAAAATGGCAGACGCCGTGGCCATGGGCAAACAGACCCGGGGGATTGTGTGGCAGAATATTGTGCTGGCCCTGTCCATCAAGGCGGTGTTTATCGTCCTTGGGGTTGCGGGCATGGCCACCATGTGGGCGGCTGTATTTGCGGATGTGGGCACCGCCTTGCTGGCGGTGATCAATTCCACCCGGCCAATTTCATTTGACGCTGCGGCCGCATATATGAAAAGATAAAAAATTCTGGATTTTTCACACAAGCCCTTGGCGGAGAGTTTTGCATGCGCTGTGACATCGGATTTGACGAGGCCCTGGGCCTGGCCCTGGAAAATGTTTTTCCAATGGCATCTGAGACCATTGCCGTTGACCGGGCAGTGGGCCGGGTGGCGTTTGGGCCGGTGCATGCACGGGTGGACTCGCCTTCGGTCAATGCCTCGCTGAAGGACGGATATGCCGTGGTTTCCGCGGATGTGGAAACAGCCTGCCCGGACTCGCCGGTGCGCCTGGCGCTTTCCGGCGTCATGGCCGCAGGGGACCGGCCCGGGCATGCCGTGTTTCCGGGAAAGACAATGCGCATTTTAAGCGGTGCGGCCATCCCTCCGGGCGCGGATGCAGTGGTGGCAGAAGAATTCACGGATAAGGGTCGGCCCCTGGTTGCGGTGCACGCACCGGCCGAGCCGGGGCGCAACATCCTTGAAAAAGGCACTGACGTGCACTGCGGTGAATGCATTTGCCATGCCGGCGGCCTGCTGACCCCGCAGGTGATCGGGCTGATAGTGGCGGCCGGGATTTTTGAGGTGCCGGTCTGCCGCCGGCCGAAAATCGGGCTTCTGGCCACGGGCAGCGAGATCCTGCTTCCCGGAAAGCCGTTCGAGGCGGGCAAGCTGTATGCCAGCAATGTGGCCCTGCAGCAGGCGTGGCTGGCTGACGGCGGGTTTGACGTGAAAATGCGGGTTTCCGGAGACAGCCGCCGGCAGATGGCAGAGCAAATTCTGGGCTTGGCAGAGCAGACAGACGTGCTGGTCACCTCCGGCGGTGCCTGGAAAGGAGACCGGGATCTGGTGGTGCGGGTCTTGGAGGATCTGGGCTGCAAAATGATTTTTCACCGGGTGCGCATGGGCCCGGGCAAGGCCGTGGGCATGGGCATTCTGGGACAAAAACCCGTGTTCTGCCTTCCCGGGGGACCCGCATCGAATGAAACCGCTTTTTTGTTTATGGTCTACCCGGCCATCCGGAAAATGGCGGGCCTGGTGTTCAGCCCGTATCTCCATCTCCATGGCCGGCTGGAGAGCACGGTGCGCGGCCAGGCGGATTGGACCCAGTTTGTGCAGTGCGACATCAGCAGAAACGGTGCCGGTATTGTTTTGCATCCCAAAAAGTTAAAAAGCCGCATGGCGGCCATGGCCAAAACCCCGGCCGTGATCGTGATTGCCGAGGGAGTGGAACAAATCGATCAGGGCAGCAGGCTGTCTTTTACCTGCTTTGATCCTGCCCTGTTCATGCATCATGGGGCAAATGCGGCCGGAACCGCACAAGGAGGCCTTTGAGCATGTCTGAACAAAAAATCGTGGACCTGCAAAAGCAGCTTGCGGATGTGGAAGAACAAATTGCCGACTTAAATCAACGCATCCCGCCCCATTCGGTCAAGCCGGTGTTTATCCGGCAGCTTGATGAGCTGGAGGAAAAACGCGACCGCATTCAAGAAAAGCTCCGGCAGCTTCAGCAATAGGCCGGCAGTGGCAATTGAGCGGGTTAAATCAATGCCGCCCTTGAATTTCTCCGGTCCCGGGGCTATTTTAAGACAGGACCGGGACACAGTATAAAATCGGAAACACGGGACGCAAGCAGACTCCCGGACAGGAAAGCAACCGGAAAATCACCCATGCAGGCAGAGCAGATCAGCATATTAGAAAATATTTTTCAGACCCTTCAGAACTGCCGGGACCCAGAAACCGCCCTGGACCAGATCGTGGCCCAGGTGGCCCGGCGCCTAAACATTGATGTTTGTTCGGTCTATGTCTATGACCCCATGGAAAATCGCCTGGTGCTCAAAGCCACCCACGGGCTTTCCGCCTCATTTGTGGATTATATTGAAATGGACATCAGCGAGGGGCTGACCGGTATGGCTGTGGAGCAGATGCAGCCGGTGCTGGTGGTCAATCCTGCCGCCCATGCCAGGTTCAAGTATTACGCTGGAAGCGGTGAAGAACGCTATGCCACTTTTCTCGGACTTCCCCTGATTTATCACCAGAAGGTGCTCGGGGTACTGGTAGTCCAGACGGTGGCGGAAAACGGCATCCGGGAGGAGGACATCCCTTTGTTTTCCAATATCGCAAGCCAGATTTCGGCCACTGTTGCCTATACCGGGCTTTTAGAAGACCTGTCTGTACGCAGGCCCCTAACCCGCCAGAAGCTTCCGGTTGTGGAAATAGCCCGAAGCCTGCCTGATAAGCCGGCTCCGGATTATCTCCGGGGTGATCCCGTATCCGAGCAGGTGGCAGAGGGGTATGCCCATTATCTGCCGGAAAACATCGATTTTGATCAGGTGCAGTGCAGCTGGTCCGAATCTCCCGGGTCGGAATTGGAGCGGTTAAATAATGCTTTTGACCGGGCTGCAGGCCAGATACGGCAGGTGGCGCGCACTGGTGCGGGCATCTCCGAGCAGGAATCGGCCATTCTTGACGCCCATCTGATGTTTCTGCGGGATGCGGGATTGAAACGCAAAATCAAGGCACAGATCGATTCGGGCAAATGTGCTGAGTATGCCTTAAAACAGGTGATCCTGGAGTACGTGGAAAATTTTCGGGGCATGGAGGATGCCTATTTAAGCGAGCGGGCCGCAGACGTGCTCGATATCGGCAGACGGGTGCTGGGTCATCTGGTGGGTGTCTCCGGCGATCCCCACGAGCCCATGACCCGTCCCACCATTGTGGTGGCATCAGACATTTCCCCCGTGGATCTGCTGGCCATGCGCCAGCCCAACCTAAAGGCCATTGTCACCGCCCGGGGAGGACGCACATCCCATACGGTGATCCTGGCCCGATCCCTGGAAATCCCCATTGTCATCGGGGTTGAGGGCCTGTTTGAAAATGTTCGTGAAAAGGACTACCTGATCGTGGATGGATCCTCTGGGTTTGTATTTGTCAATCCCGAGGAGACCGTTCGGGACGAATATGCGCGCAGGCAGGCGGAAAATCAGCAGATTCGGCTGCGCCTGTCCGCGCTGCGGGACCTGCCGGCCGTCACGCTTGACGGGGTGCACGTGCGGCTCGGGGCCAATATCGGCCTGCTTTCCGATATTCCCCATGTCCGGGAATACGGTGCGGATCACATCGGCCTGTACCGCACCGAGTTTCCGTTTCTGCTCAGAAAAACCTTTCCCACTGAAGAAGAGCAGGTGGATCTTTACACCCGCATGCTGCAGAAGGCAGAAGGCAGAACCGTTACCATCCGGACCTTTGACGTGGGGGGAGACAAGTTTCTGTCCTACCTGGATTATCCAAAGGAGGACAATCCCTTTCTGGGATGGCGCTCCATCCGCATCAGCCTGGAGCTTGAAGAGGAATTCAGAAAACAGATCCGGGCCATTTTGCGCGCCTCTGCCCATGGTCCCGTGCATTTGCTGTTTCCCATGATTTCCGGGGTTGAGGAGATCCGAAAGGTGATCGCTCTGGTGGATGCCGAAAAACAGGCCCTGGATGAAAAGGGCATTGAATATGACCGTCAGATTGCCACGGGCATTATGATCGAGGTGCCCGGGGCTGCGGCCATTCTCGGCCGGCTGCTCAAATACGTGGATTTCGTGAGCATCGGCACAAATGACCTGATCCAGTATCTGCTGGCCGTGGACCGCAACAACAAAAAGGTGGGCAATCTCTACAATGCCCTGCATCCCTCCGTGATTGTCACAATTGCCGAGATTGTCAATGTCTGCAGGCAGCATCACAAGCCGGTGAGTATCTGCGGGGAATCGGCATCCAAGCAGGAATGCCTGCTTTTGTACGTGGGCATGGCCGCAGATCGTATCAGCATGACGCCTTCCTCGATTCCTGCGGCCAAGCAGTTTATCCGAGGCATCCGGTACGAGGACGCCCGCCATGCCCTGGATGCGGTTTTGGAAATGGAGGATGTGGAAAGCATCAATGATTTTCTGAGCCATTATATTGAAAATCTTTCTTCTAACCATCCAGAAAATTGAACAAGACAGCCGGAGCCTCTTTTTCATGAACAACGGCCAAAGCGTTAAACCCTACGTGTTTTGTGATTTTGACGGCACCATCACCGCAGAGGAAAGCCTGCAGGCGGTGCTGGAGCATTTTCTGCCCAAAGAGTGGCATCAGATGAAAACCAAACTCGAATCCGGGGCCGTGACCCTGCGCAGCGGGGTGCGGGAGATGCTTGAAGCCATTTCCTCTGACCAGTATCCGGACACCCTTGATTTTGTGCGCCAAATTCCCCTGCGGCCGGGTTTTGCCGAACTGCTGGCATTTCTCAGGGCCCGGGATATTCCCTTTGTGGTAATTTCCGGGGGCGTGCGGGGCATGGTGGAAGCCGGGCTCGGGTATTTGACGGGCCAGGTGGATGAAATCTTTGCCGTTGACGTGGACGACTCCGGCCCTTTTCTAAAGGTGCATTCCGGGTTTGAAGGCGGAGATGAACTGGTGGCCAAGGCAGCGGTGATGGACCGGTTTGACGCGGATTTCCGGGTGGTTATCGGCGATGGAATGACCGATCACAACATGGCCCGCCACGGGAATCTGGTGTTTGCCCGGGGCCGGCTGGCCCGGTATCTGGAAAAACACAACATCGATCATGTCCCCTGGAAGGATTTTCACGATGTCCGCAAAGTTCTCGAAAAGCGATTTTCACGATAACTCAGTGTGTTAAACTCCGGAACAAAGGAAGTCTGCCATGTCCGTACACGAAAAAGCCGGCAAGCGCGCCACAAGTGACATGCTGATCCATGTGCCCGGGCTGGTTTCAGCCTATTACACCCGGCATCCGGATCCGGACGACCCCGCCCAGCAGGTGGCTTTCGGCACCTCGGGACACCGTGGCTCGTCGCTTCGCAACAGCTTCAACCAGGCCCATATCCTGGCGGTCAGCCGGGCCATCTGCGAGTACCGCAAACGGGAAAATATTTCAGGCCCGCTGTTTATGGGCATGGATACCCATGCCTTGTCCGAGCCGGCCCTGATCACCGCCCTGGAAGTGTTTGCCGCAGCAGAAATTCCCGTGATGATCCAGAAAGGTTTGGGCTATACCCCCACGCCGGTGATCTCCCATGCCATTTTGACCTACAACCATGGGCGCAGCCAGGGCCTGGCAGACGGGGTGGTGATCACCCCTTCCCACAACCCGCCCGAGGACGGGGGGTTTAAATACAATCCGCCCCATGGCGGACCTGCGGGAACCGATGTCACCGGCCTGATCCAGGACCGGGCCAATGAGCTTATGGCCAAAGGGGTGGAAAACATTGCCCGCATCCCCTTTGAAAGGGCGAAAAAGGCCGCCACTACCCGGGAATACGATTATATCGAGCCTTACGTGGAGGATCTGCAAAATGTTGTGGATATGGACACCATTTCCCGTGCGGGTCTTAAAATCGGGGTGGATCCCATGGGCGGTGCGGCGGTGTATTTCTGGGAGCCCATTGCCCGGAAATACGGCCTGGATCTGGAAGTGGTCAACACCGGGGTTGATCCGGCCTTTGGGTTCATGCATTTGGACAAGGACGGAAAAATCCGCATGGATTGTTCATCTCCCTATGCCATGGCCGGCCTGATTGATTTAAAGGACCGCTTTGACATCGCCTTTGGCAATGACCCGGACGTGGACCGCCACGGCATTGTCACCAAAAGCGCAGGACTGCTCAATCCCAACCATTACCTGACCACAGCCATCTGGTATCTTTTCGCAAACCGTCCCCGATGGCCCCAGGGCGCAGCCGTGGGCAAAACACTGGTTTCCACGGCCATGATTGACCGGGTGGCAAAATTTCTCAAACTTCCCCTGCAGGAGGTGCCGGTGGGGTTTAAATGGTTTGTGGAAGGACTTTTGAGCGGCCAATACGGGTTTGCCGGCGAGGAAAGCGCCGGGGCTTCATTTTTGAGAAAAGACGGCACGGTCTGGTCCACGGACAAGGACGGCATTATCTTAAACCTGCTGGCAGCCGAGATCACCGCAGCCACCCGGACCGATCCCGCGGGCATTTACAGCCGGATCGAGGAACAATTCGGCCAGTGCGTCTATGAGCGTATGGACGCCCCGGCAACAGCGGAGCAGAAACGGATTTTAAAAAATCTGTCTCCGGAAATGATTGCAGCAGATGAACTGGCAGGTGAGCCCATAGAGCAGGTGCTGACCCGGGCGCCGGCCAATGATGCCCCCATCGGCGGGCTCAAGGTGGTTGCCCCAAACGGCTGGTTTGCCGCCCGGCCCTCGGGCACTGAGGAAATTTACAAGATTTACGCAGAAAGCTTTAAGGGAAAGGATCACTTGCGTCAGATTCAGCAGCAGGCCCGGCAGATTGTGAAAAAAGCCTTTGAAAATGGAAATTGATCCTGCGCTTGTCCGGCAGACCAAGGGTTTTCTGGACCCGGAAGAAGGCCGGCGGCTTTATGAACTGGCCCTGGAGGCCTCATTGAAGGGCCCTTGCCTTGAAATCGGCAGCTATTGCGGGAAATCCAGCCTTTACCTGGGGGCGGGCTGCCGGCACAACAACGGTATCCTGTTTTCCGTGGACCACCATCGCGGCTCAGAGGAACAGCAGCCCGGGGAGGGCTATTTTGACCCGGAAACCTGGGATCCGCGCACCGGCCGAATTGACACACTGCCGCTGTTTCGCACCACCCTGGAACGCGCCGGGCTTGAGCAGACAGTGGTGCCCCTGGCAAGTGCCTCCCCGGTTGCCGCCCGCATGTGGGCCACACCGCTTTGTCTGGTGTTCATCGACGGCGGACACAGCCATGAAGCGGCGTTTGCCGACTACAACGCCTGGGCCACCCATGTGACGGCCGGCGGTTTTCTGGTGATCCATGATATTTTCAAAAACCCGGAAGAAGGCGGCCAGGCCCCGCATCACATCTATGAGCTGGCCCTGGCCTCAGGTTTGTTTGAGGCCCTGCCCATGACAAAGACCCTCGGGGTGCTCAGGCGGCTTTCCTGAAATAGAGCACCATGCTTTTTCCCAGTACAGGATTTAAAAGACGGTCAGCCACGCGGGTGATTTTGGGCTTTTTCATCAGATCCCAGGTCAAAAACCGGTGGTATGCCGCAACCGGGGCGGCGGAATCGTTTTCCGGCCCGGCCATGCATTTGAGCCACCAGTAGGGTGAGTGCAGGCTGTGGGCCCAATGGCGGCTCGTCAGCTTCAGGCCCAGGGACGCAAACAGGCCGGTGATCTGTTTTTTGCGGTATATGCGCACATGGCCGCCATCGGTGTTGGAATAGGTTTCCGAAAGTGCCCAGCAGATTCTTTCCGGGAAATACCGGGGAACGCTGACCGCCAGGCTTCCGCCGGGCTTGAGCATTCTGTAAAGTTCTTCAGCGGCCTGCTTGTCATCGGAGATGTGCTCCATGACCTCGGAGCAGATCACATGGTCAAAGCTGTTATCGGCAAAGGGCAGTTTTAGAATACTTGCGGCGCACAAGGCCCATCTGCTCTGATAGGGCCCGCCGTACTGTTCGTGGATGCGGATGTGCTCATCTGCTTTTGCCAGATCCGCAATGTTGATGTCTGCCCCCACCACCGTGACCCCCGGCCGGGCGCAGGCCCCGCACACGTGGCGGCCCGCCCCGCAGCCCATGTCCAGAATTCTGTGGCCGGATCGGATACCCAGGCGGTTATAGTCGATGGTAATCATCAATGGTCCTTTCATAAGCGGCGGCTGTTTTTTCCGCTACCGCGTTCCAGCTCAGGTGCCGGCGCACCCGCTCGTATCCGGCTTGTCCGATTTTCCGGGCTTTTTCCGGGTGATCCAGCAGGTCCGTGATGGCTGCGGCCAGGGCCTTTGGATCCGCCGGCGGCACCAGGACGCCGGCATCGCCAACCACCTCGGGAAGGGCCCCGCCTGTTGTGCTGATCACAGGCACGGCGCAGGCCATGGCCTCGCCCGCGGGCAGACCGAAGCCCTCGTATACCGACGGCACCACAGCCATTGCGGCCCGGGCGTACTGGCGCACGAATTGCCCGTAGGATATGCGGCCGGTAAAGGTGACAATGCGGCCAAGACCCAGCTGTCTGACCATTTTTTCCACCATGCCGTTTTTTTTGGGCGTGCCCACCACAATGAGCCGCACCTTTCGGGTTCGGGCCACTGCGGCCACTGCGGGCAAAAGATGGTGCAGGCCCTTTAAGGGGGTGTCCGCGCTGTTGGTGACAATGATCCGGCCGGGCTCGCGCTCGATTTCGGCAATAGGGTAGAACAGCTCGGTGTTGATGCCGTTTGGCACAACCGAGAACCGGTTTTCCGGGATTTTGAATTCCCGGCTGATATGCTGGCGGGTAAAGCGGGAAACCGTTATCAGGCCGGGCAGGGTGCGCGCCACCTGCTTTTGCATCCCGATAAAGGAATACCACCGGATCTGCTGGAGCTTTTTCCAGAACACGGGCTCGGTTTTCACGGAAACATCCCGGTCCACGGTAATGGGATGATGAATGGTGGCAATCACCGGCATTTTCCGCTTGATCGACCAGATTCCGTAGGAAAGGCTCTGGTTGTCATGCACGATGTCATAGCCGTGGGTCTTTTCTCTGAAAAACCGGGCCGCCCGCATGCCAAAGCAGAAGGGTTCGGGAAAGCCCATGGTGGACACACCGAGCCATTCAAGAAAATTTGCCGTGTCTGCCAGCTCTTTAGCAGAAGGCATGCGAAACAGGTTTTCCGGATTGTACAAGTCCAGGCCCGGCAGTTTGATCAGGCCCACTTTGTCATCGAGCACCGGGTATTCAGGCCCGGAGACCACATCCACGTGATGGCCAAGGCGCACCAGGGCGGTGCTGAGATTGCGCACGTATACGCCCTGGCCGCCGCAGTGGGGATTGCTGCGGTAGCTCAGCAGGCAGATACGCAAGGGTCTTTGGATTGGGGTTTTCATTTGAACCCTTCAATACAGCCCGGACAGTCGGACCGTCAAGATGTTTTTCCCCTGCACCCGGCAGTTGCCCCGGCCGCAGGGCTTCCTTCCTCTAGGCCACCACCATCTTCAACCCGGAAGAAGTCACAGCCGCAACATCGGCATAACCAAGGCGGAAGCTGCTTATGTCGGTTTTCGCATGTGTCTGGGCGGGTGCGGTTTGTTTGTCTGCGGCGTGCTTTCGGCGATCGGACCGGGGCGTTGGCTGGAATTTTAAAAACTCGGGCTGATCGCCCTCAGACAGTTTAAAATTCCGGGCGCCAAAGCCCCGGTCCGATCTTATGCCGAAACCGCGCCAATGCAGCCAAACAAACCACCCCCGCCCCGCCACATGACCAACGCACTGGAAATATGCAGCAGCGATTGCTTTTTAACGGGAAGTCCTCTGAATTTGAATCGATGCAGGGTTGATGACCTGGAAGGGCGTTTCTAATGTGTTTTAAGGAGTTATTGCATTTGTGAGAGGGCCCCAAGGAAGCCCGAAGGGCGGGGGCGGGTTTTTGAAGCGACATTGAGAATTTTTGCGGGAAAATTCAGCCGGTGCCGGAGCCGGAAAATTTCAAACTGTCTGAGGCCGTAAGGCCGAGTTTTTGAAATTTTGGCGAAGGCATCGGCTGAATCCGCAAAAAGGCTCAGGAGCGAAAAAACCGGGCCCGGCCGCAGGGCTTCCTTCCTCCAGGCCACCACTTTTTTTGCAGAAGCAGGCGTCAAAGCAGCAGCAGTGATATAACCAGCTTGTTTTGATTTTCGCATGTGTCGGGTCGGCTACGGACGGGATTTTTCCGGTTTTCCTTCTTGACCGATCCGCGGTTTCATGTCATTGATTTTCACTGCACTAAGGAGTCTTTTATCCCCATTGTCTGTCAAAACGGAAAAGGTGTCATGACCCAAAACCCGGACCTGGCCGTGGATATCGGCGGCATTTGTCTGAAAAATCCCGTGATGACCGCATCCGGCACTTTCGGCTACGGCCTGGAGTTCTCGGATCTGGTGGACCTCAATGCCCTGGGGGCCATTGTGGTCAAGGGCCTTTCCCTGCAGCCGGCAGCCGGCAACCCCCCGCCGCGGATCGTGGAAACCGCCTGCGGCATGTTAAACGCCATCGGCCTGGAGAACATCGGCATCCAGGCTTTTTTAAACGACCGGCTGCCCAGGCTGGCTGCCTATGACACCCCGGTGATTGTCAATACCTATGCCAAAACCGTGGAGGATTACGCAGAGTTAGCCGGGCGCATGGACCCGGTAGAACAGATTGCGGGCATGGAAATCAATATTTCATGCCCCAATGTCAAGGCCGGGGGAGTGGCCTTTGGGGTGGATCCGGATGCTGCGGCCACGGTGGTGACCGCAGTTCGCAAAAAAATCGCAAAGCCGGTGATTGTCAAACTTTCTCCCAATGTCTCAGATATTGTCTGCATTGCAAAAAAGGTGGAAGACTGCGGAGCTGACGCTGTGTCCCTGATCAACACCATCACCGGTATGGCCGTTGACATCCATACCCGCCGTCCCAAGCTGGGCAATATCACCGGCGGACTGTCCGGCCCGGCCATCAAGCCCGTTGCCCTGCGCATGGTATGGCAGGTGGCAGGGGCTGTAAACATCCCTGTTATCGGCATCGGCGGCATCATGTGCGCCGAGGATGTCCTGGAATTCATGATCGCCGGGGCCACGGCCGTGGAGGTGGGCACGGCCAATTTTGTCAATCCCTCCGTGACCACCGAAATCATCGACGGCCTTGTTGCCTATATGGAGCAAAATCGCATCAGCCGGATTGCCGATCTGATCAAAACCATAAAAGCCGATTAATCAGACCCCCGCAGCCGGTGCGTGGAAATGTTTTAAAGCGCCTCAGATGTGCGCGCCGGGTTTTCCTTTAGATATTCCAGCCGGTTTAGCCCATTGATATATGCGTATGCACTGGCGGTGATAATATCCGGGTCCGCACCCCGGCCCAGGGCAATGACTTCATCTTCCTTGAGCCGCACTGTCACTTCGCCCTGGGCGTCCGTGCCCCCGGTCAGGGCGTTGACAGAAAAGCGCAGAAGCGAGGATTGGGTTTGGGTCAGCTCGGATATGGCGTTAAACGTCGCGTCAATGGGGCCGTTTCCGCTGCCGGTGCAAAAGGCTTCCGCGCCGTTGATCAGCATTTTAACGGTGGCCGTGGGCAGCACGGTGGTGCCGGCGGTGACATGCAGATACTGCAGGGAATAAATGTCTGCCGTGCGCAAAACCCCTTCATTGACCAGGGCCTCGAGATCCTC
>NZ_JAWODO010000141.1:0-51765 GCF_046483245.1 Desulfosalsimonas sp.
CCGTGGTTCTTGATCTTGAGACCGGCGAAATCCTTTTTGTCAATGAAGGCAAGGACGCTGAGGCAGTATTGCCTTTCTTGTACAAACTCAAACGAAAAAAGGTTCGGCTATCTGCAGTGGCTATTGACATGTCCCCGGCTTACATCAAAGCTGTCCGTGAAGTGTTCCCGGATGTCGATATTGTTCATGATCCCTATCATGTGGTGGCCATGGTCAATCAGGCCATTGATGAAACCCGCAGGGATATCGCCCGGGATCTTTATGAAACCGAGCGTCAATGCATCAAGGGAAGCCGGTTTCTTTTGCTCAAGGGCATGGAAAACCTTTCGAAAAATGGCTTTGATCGGTTGATGGATTTAACGGAAATCAATGAACCCCTTTATCTGGCCTATCTTTTGAAAGAAGATCTCCGCATGTTCTGGGCTTTCGACAATGCAAAAAGTGGCCGGAATTTCCTGGATCATTGGATCTCGCAGGCCAAAGATTTAGGCATAAAGCATTTTACCAAACTGGCTGAAACCATAGAGCGGCATCGACAAGGGCTTCTTGCTTATTTTAATCATCGGATCTCTACCGCTCCGCTCGAAGGGATGAACAATAAAATCAAAACACTCAAACGCCAAGCATACGGCTTCAGGGATAATTGGTACTTCAAGCTCCGATTATATTTTATTCACGAATCCATCCCGGCATTTCCCGGATGAATCATAAAAATTGACCTGAAGAGGAAATTATATCATGATCAGATCGGCGGCTTTTGTCAAAAAGCACATCTGCCACCAAGATATAGGCCCTTCACATCATATGGCAAAAAGCATTTTTTAAAACCTTTGATATCACATAACAGATGAGCTTTCAGACTTCTTTAAATACTAATACCGGCGTAATTCAAGAAACCATCAGCGGCATTGTGGACCGGGTTACATTTCATAACCCGGAAAATGGATGGGCGATCCTGCGCGTCCGCCCGTTTGACAACCCCCACCAAATTGAAACCGTAATTGTTCATCAGATGAAAGTCTTTGCCGGTGCTACCATGGAATTTAATGGGGCATGGACCTACCATAAACAATACGGACGCCAGTTCAAGGCTGTTGAGGCAATTGAAAAAAAACCCGCAACAACCGCCGCCCTTGAGAAATATCTGGGCTCAGGGCTGATAAAGGGTGTCGGGCCCAAAACCGCAAAGAAAATCGTCAACCACTTCGGGGAAAATACCCTTGATATTTTTGAAAACGACATTGAAAAGCTCGTTGAGGTCCCGGGAATCGCAAATAAAAAACTTGAGATGATCAACACTGCCTGGGTTGAACACCGGGCAATCCGCAACGTGATGATGTTTCTCCAGTCTCATGGCATCAGTACCCTTTTTGCCGTTCGCATTTACAAGGAATATGGCGATGATGCCATACAATTGGTAAATGATGATCCGTATCGGCTGGCCAACGATTTTTACGGCATTGGTTTCTTTTCTGCCGACAAGGTGGCGCTCAGTATCGGACTGGACAAAGACAGTCCCCAGCGAATCACCGCCGGCATAAAACATGTTCTGGCAGCCAGCAGGGAATCCGGGCATTGTTTTTTGACAGAGTCCCAGATCCTGAGTCAGGTGCAGGAGCTGCTGGAGTTAGATTTAACGGACAGGCTTGGTGATTACCTAAAACAGATGGAGCAAGACAAGCTGCTGATGGTCCGGGAGCTTGAGCTTTCCGATAAAACAGAGCGCTGCTTTTATTCAAAGTCCCTTTATTTTGATGAACTCTATGTCGCCACAAGACTCAGAAACATCGGCAACCCGCCCCAAGTGGATAAACAGCGCGTTGAGGACTGGATAAACCGATACTGTCAGGCAAACAAGCTTTCCTTGAGTGATGAACAGGCCCGTGCCGTAAAAAACATCGTGTGTGAAAAATTCTCCATTCTGACCGGTGGGCCCGGATGCGGCAAAACAACAACCACCCTGACCATTGTACGCCTTCTTGAGGCGATGAAGTTGAAAGTATTGCTTGCTGCCCCGACCGGCAGGGCAGCTCAGCGCATGACAGATGTAATAGGGCGTGAATCAAAGACCATCCACAGGTTACTGGGATGGAAGCTTGGGGGTTTCCAGAAAAATGAAGAAGATCCTTTAGATGTTGATTTTTTGGTTGTTGATGAATGCTCCATGCTCGACATCAGCTTGACCGCAGCTTTGCTCAAAGCCGTGCCGGCTACCAGCCAGGTGCTATTCATAGGTGATGCAGATCAACTTCCCTCGGTCGGTGCCGGAAACGTGATCAAAGACATGATTGCATCCTCTAAAATACCCTGTTTCCGTTTGACTGAGATTTTCAGACAGGCGCAAGCATCCCAGATTATCAAATATGCTCATCAGATTAACAGGGGAAACATGCCCCGCATCGACTCCCCCTTTGATAAACCCGAAATATGGCAAAATGGTACCGACTGCTTCTTTATGGATTCCGATGAAGCCACAAAGGAGCAAATCACTTTTATAAATAGGGTCAAGCGGCTGTTTGATACCCATGATCAGGAACATAAACCGGATGACAACCTCTATGAATTTCGCGTTAATGATGAACTTGCCCCTTATGAGACGGAAGTAACAGTCCCGAAGAAATTTCAGCATGTGAACGTGGAGGAGGTATACAATTCCCAGACCAGGGTGGAAGAATTGATAGCGGTATTAGAAAAGGTTCACCCGTGGTCCTCTCTGCACTATAACCTCTCGGCTTCTGATGTGATCCGCAAGCTTTATACTGAATGGATTCCGAAGTATTTTGGCAGTGATTGTGAAATACAGGTCCTTTCGCCAATGACCCGCGGGAGTTTAGGGACTGTCAGTATGAACCGAGTGATTCAGGAAACAGCAAATCCTGCAAGAGAGGGGATCAGCCAGTTAAAAGTGGGGGAAAGAATTTTCAGGCAGGGGGACCGGGTCATTCATAGAAGGAATAATTATGACCTGGGTGTTTTTAACGGGGACATCGGTGTTATCACCAAAATTGACAACCAGGAGCTCACTTGCAGAGTTGAATTTTTTCCAGATAGCCGGTGTGTTTTATATCAGAAAGAAAATATTTTCGAGCTGGATCTGGCTTATGCCGTAACAATTCACAAATCGCAGGGCAGCGAATTTGAAATAGTGATTATACCGGTGCTGACTCAACACTTTAAGATGTTTTTCCGGAATCTTTTGTATACTGGACTGACAAGGGCCAGGAAATATGCATTTTTTGTTGGGACGCGAAAGGCGTTGGCAATGGCAGTCAAGAATCAGGATATCAGTCAACGGCAAACGGCTTTGAAGGAGCTGATCTCAGCTTGATCATGGTATTTAAAGGTGTGAATGAATCCAAATCCCTTTGAAAAACCCGTAGAGGGGATGCTGCAGACCCGGATGGTAAAGGATACGGCAGTTCTAATGCAAAAAGCAGTAGAGGATTGCATTGAAAGCAACATCCTTATCAACAACCAGGCCGGCGGCAAAGCCCCTTTTATTGCACAGCGTATTGTTGAAGAATATTTGGCAAAATAGTCACGGTGCATGCCGGTGGTTTTTATTATGCAGCAGTCTCACAGATTTTTGATCTTTTGAGACGCGACATGGAGCCAGTACCAACTCTGTTAGAATCCTGGTACTTTTGAACCAAATTGGCTGAATTTTTTGAACTCATTGAACCTATTGAAGGAACGAAAAATCTATATAATCGGCTGATTTTAAAGGTAAAGCCACGTGTATCAAGGATTTTGTTTTTTGGGGGCGGAGAATATTCGAGTCTCGCCTCCGGCACCATTTTTTTGTTTTAACTTCAATGTGTTCATTTTTAATCACCCTTGGCGCAGCCTTTTTCCCGGCACCACGCCATTTTCCATAGCCCGGCTCATGGGGCGGTCACGGTGTTTTGGGCTATGAAATCTTTTCCGTATTTCTGGGCGGAAAAAGGAATTCCCGGCACCTGTATCCGGTAGGCAATAATGAGCACAAACATAACCGCAGAAAGGAGCCTCATATGAAAGCACTGATTATCTGTTTTTCCCAGACCGGCAATACGCACAAAATCGCAGAATGCATTTACCAGGGCATCACAGCGGCAGGAAGCCAATGTGAGATGAAGACCCTGAATGAGACAGACCCCGAATCCCTGTCCGAATATGACATCATAGGACTCGGATCCCCGGTGTTCTGGTATAAGGAGCCGCTCAATGTGCAGGATTTCATTGAGACATTGCCGGATCAAAATAGCCGGCACTGGTTTGTGTTCTGCACCCACGCCAACGTGATCGGCAATTTTTTCCCTTCCATCACAGAGAAGCTGACCAAAAAGGGCGCCAAGGTCATCGGATTTCACAACAGTTATGCGGATCTCACGGTTCCGTTTTATCCCTATCCCAGCTACACCACCGGCCACCCGGATGAAATCGACTTTCAGGAGGCAAAAGCCTTTGGCCACAATATCGTGGAGCGCAGCGTGCAGATTCAAAAAACCGGTGATGATGGACTGATTCCCGAGCCCGGCCCGGTGTCCTCCGAGGAGTGGATCGAGGAGAGCAAAACCATGACCAGGGAGAAAATCAGCCGGATCATACCCGAATTTACCATTAACACGGAAACCTGTATCCAGTGCCGCCTGTGCGAGGAAAACTGCCCGGTCGGCGGCATCGACATTGATGCTGAGCCACCGCGCATTCAGGATCCCTGCATTTATTGCTGGCGCTGCGTGAGCATTTGCCCGACACTATCGGTGGAGGCCGACTGGGAGCCGCTTGTGGCAATGGCGCCGGCCAATTACGCCCGGTACAGAAAAGAGCTGGAAAAGGCCGCTGCCCGAGGGGAATTTCGATGGCTCATTGATCCGGATACCATTGATCTCAATGACCCGCTTTATAAGCAATGGCAGCGGCAATTGAAAAATAAAGAAAACAAAAAAAAGAAATAACACAAACCCGCGGCGCAGCTATTGCGCGCGCAGGCGCTCAAGCAGTTTTGCGGAAGGATAACCGTCTGCGGCCAGATTATGGTTTTTCTGGAAGGCACGGATGGCAGCCCGGGTGCGCGGGCCCGGCACGCCGTCTGCCCTGCCGGCGTCAAAGCCCAGGCGGTTTAAGTTCTGCTGGATTTCCATGATCTGATTTCGCGAAAGGGTTTCATCGGGCGCATTCGGGTGGAAAAAAACCGGCGGCAGGCCAACAATGCGGTCTGCCAGGTGGCCTACGGATATGGCATAGTTCACAGACCGGTTCCAGCGCATTATCGCGCGGAAATTGTCAAATACAAGAAATGCCGGGCCGTTTTCCCCCTGGGGCAGAACAATCGATCCCTGCGTGGCCGTATTGGCAAGCGCTGTGCCGTCTGCGGCCTGCACACCCAGGTTTTTCCATTTTTCCACGCTTTTTTTCTTGTCCAGGGTGGCAAGGGACAGGTCAAAGTCCTTTGGGAGTCGGACCTGACGGCCCCAGATCTGATCCGGCTCCCACCCGATGTGGGAAAGAAAGTTGGCTGCAGAGGCAAAGGCGTCGGGCAGGCTGTCCCAGATATCCTTGCGCCCGTTTCCGGTATAGTCCAGGGCGTACTGGTCAAAGGTGGATGGCATAAACTGCATGTGCCCCATGGCCCCGGCCCAGGAGCCGGTCATATCCTGCGGCCGCACATGGCCCTGGTCAATTATTTTCAGAGCGTGGATGAGCTCGGCGCGGAAAAAATCGGCCCGTCGCCGGTCATAAGCCAGTGTGGCCAAGGCTTCAACCGCCTGAAACCCGCCCATGTGATCGCCGAAATGGGTCTCCAGACCCCAGAAGGCAATAAGGTAGCGCGGGGCCACCCCGTATTCATCATAAATATTTTCCAGCAGGTCCCGGTGTTTTTCCAGCAGAGCCCGGCCCCGGTAGATCCGCTTCCGGGTGACCCGGCGACGCAGATAGCTTCGAAAGCTCCGGGTGAACTCCGGCTGGCGACGGTCTAACTCCACCACCCGGCGGACCGGAACAAGATCGCCCAGGGCTGCATCCAGGGTCTTTTCGGATATGCCCGCCTTTTTTGCCTCATTTCGCAGTCCGTCGAGCCATTTGTAAAAATCTCGGTCAGATACAGAGTCATTGACTTTTCCGGGCTGCCCGGCGCAGGCGGTCTGAAGGCCCGCAGCCGCAACCAAGGCCAGGCCGAGCACAGCTGCTGCGAGACCAAATGAAAACGTGCCGGCTGCACGCGTTTTGACGCATTGAAATATCATGTGTGCCGGTTCCTTTAGTTCTTCAGGGGGTTGCACCTGTGGCACTGGTTTTTTTGTCCTGGTTTTCAGAAAAAAGTTTTTTATAGTCCCCGTATCCTTCGGCTGCAAGCCGATGGGCCGGGATAAAGCGCAATGCCGCGGAGTTCATGCAGTAGCGTTTGCCTGTGGGCGGCGGACCGTCGTCAAACACGTGGCCCAGATGGGAGTCGGCAATGCGGCTGCGCACCTCCGTGCGGGTCATAAACAGGCTCACATCGGCTTTTTCCACCACTGCATCCGGGGCAACCGGCCGGGTAAAGCTGGGCCAGCCGGTACCGGACTTGTACTTGTCCGTGGAGGCAAAAAGCGGCTCGCCGGAGACGATATCCACGTACAAACCGGCCTCGGTGTTATCCCAGTAAGCGTTGTCAAACGGGTGTTCCGTGCCATTTTCCTGTGTAACGTGATATTGCAGCTTTGACAACCGGTTTCGGATCTCCTCGTCAGGGGGCCGGCTCCAGGACGTCGCGGGCGGGATGTCATCGGGTCCATGAGCTTTTGGTTCGTCATTTTTCTGCCAGTGCTTTTGAATGAATCGGTCCCGGCCGGATCCGAAACGGTACATCTTGTAGCGCAGGGGGTTTTTTTCGTGATAATCCTGGTGATAGGCTTCTGCCGGGTAAAATGCGGTATAGGGATGGATCTCGGTGGCCACCCGGGCCTGAAACCGGCCGGATGCGTCAAGTGCGGTTTTTGCGGCTTCTGCCCGGTCTTTCTGGTCATCTGAATGAAAAAAGATCACAGACCGGTACTGGGGGCCGCGGTCGGCAAACGAGCCGCCGGCGTCTGTGGGATCGATCTGGCGCCAGAAAATCTCAAGCAGCTGGTCATAGCTGATGAGCGCCGGATCATAGGTGATCTGCACGGCTTCCACGTGCGCGGTTGCACCCGAGCTGACCTGTTCGTATGTGGGGTTCTCCATACTGCCGCCGGCGTATCCGGAAACCACGGAACTCACCCCTTCAAGGTTTTCAAAGGGCGGGACCATGCACCAGAAGCAGCCGCCGGCAAATGTTGCAATGCGCGTTTCTGCGGGTTGATCCATTGTGTTCATTGCATGGGACTCCTTTTGTTGCGATGTCTCAAAACCGGCGAGAAAAACCGCAGCAGCCGTGATCACCAGCAGGCAGGTCAGTATTTGTTTTTTTGTTTTCATCAGCGGTCTTCCTTTGCCTTTTTGCATAAATCCGGGTCTGGACCAATAAGATAATACGGATGCAGCATCCGGCAATCTATGGTTTGATATTTTTGATCCGAATTGATATTTGAAAAGGAAAAAAAGGCGGGACAATGGCAAAAAACAAGACAGCAACCGATTGTATCGTGTTTCCCCTGGATCTGCCCACCGTGGCCAAGGCCGCCGGATATGCCCGGCAGCTTTCGGGCAGGGTGGGGATGTTTAAGATCGGCCTGGAGCTGTTTATCGCAGGCGGGGGGCAAATCATTGAAACCATCCGTGAATGCGGGGATTCAGATATCTTTCTGGACCTGAAACTCCACGACATTCCGGCCACCGTGGGCCGGGCCATGGAGTGCATTGCCGCATGGGACGGGGTGGTCTTTGCCACGGTGCACTGCGGGGAATCTCCCGCCATGATCAAAGCTGCGGTCAACGGCAGCAGCGGCCGGGTGGGCGTGCTGGGAGTAACCCTTTTGACAAGTGTTTCCGGAAAGGATTTGCAAAATGCCGGGTTTGATCCGACCTATGCCGATAATCCCGGGGCTCTGGTCATGAAGCGGGCGCAGATGGCCCGGGATGCCGGATGCGCCGGGGTTGTTTGCTCGGGCCACGAGGCTGCGGCTATCAAGGCCCAATTCGGCAGCGATTTTGTCACCATGGTGCCGGGCATCCGGCCGGACTGGTCGGTTGGAAAAGACGATCAAAAGCGGGTGGTCACCCCGGGGCAGGCCGTGGAAAACGGGGCGGATTACCTGGTCATCGGCCGGCCCATCCGGGATGCGGATGATCCCGGAAAAGCCGTGGAACAAATCGCCGCTGAAATCCGTGAAGCCGTGGGCGGCGGCCTCGCCTAAGCACTGGTCAGGCAGCGGTAAAGCCCGGGCTTAAATGCCGAAAAACAGCCGCTTGAAAACCAGGGCCAGGATCACTGCGGCCACGATGAGCACCACGATGAGCTGGTCAGGGGAAAAGCTTTTCATGGCCTGATTTGCAATGCCTCCTGGCGGCGCGTTACTCGTTGTCAAGATCAAATGCCGTGTGAAGGGCCCGAATGGCCAGTTCCGTGTATTTTTCCTCGATAACGCAGGAAATCCGGATTTCCGAGGTGGAGATCATCAGGATGTTGATGTTTTCCGCAGACAGGGTGGCAAACATTTTCGAGGCCACCCCGGAGTGGCTGCGCATGCCCACCCCGATCACCGAAACCTTGGCGATATCCTCGTCGCCGAGCACTTCCTCCGCCCCGATTTCTTCGGCCACCTTTTTTTCGATCTCCATGGCTGCGGCAAAGTCGGATTTGGGAACCGTAAAGGTCAGATCGGTCATGTGACTCAAACGGGTGTTCTGGATGATCATGTCCACCCCGATGCCGGCTTCGGCAATGGGGGCAAGGATCTTTGAGGCAATGCCCGGCTTGTCGGGCACCTTGCGCAGGGTGATGCGCGCTTCGTTCTTGTTGTGGGTAACCCCGGAGACCACGACCTTTTCCATATTGGCATCTTCATGAACCACCATGGTTCCTTCCTCCTCGTTAAACGATGACCTGACGTGCAGGGGCACGTTGTATTTTTTGGCAAACTCAACGGATCGGATCTGGAGGACCTTGGCCCCCAGGCTGGCCATTTCCAGCATTTCGTCGTAGGCGATGCGCGACAGCTTGCGCGCTTTGGCGCAGATGTTGGGATCGGCCGTGTAAATGCCGTCCACATCCGTGTAGATCTCGCACTGGTCGGCCTTTAAGGCCGCGGCAACGGCCACTGCAGAGGTATCCGAGCCGCCTCGGCCCAGGGTGGTGATATCGCCCTGGGCGTCCACGCCCTGAAATCCGGCCACCACCACGATGTTGCCCTGTCCCAGCAAATCCTTGATGCGCCGGGCGCCGATTTCCTGGATCCGGGCGCGGTTGTAGCTGCTGTCGGTGATGATCTCGGCCTGGTGGCCCAGCATGGAGCGGGCCTTGTATCCCATGGCCTGAAGCGTCATGGCCATCAGCGACACTGTGGTCTGCTCGCCTGTGGCCAGAAGCACGTCCATTTCCCGGCAGTCCGGGGTGCCGCAGATATTGCCGGCCATGGATATCAACTGATCGGTGACCCCGCTCATGGCAGACAGAATCACCACAACGTCGTTTCCCGCATCCCGGGTTCGGGCCACGCGTTTGGCCACGTTTCGGATCCGGTCCAGATCGCCCACCGATGTTCCGCCGTATTTTTGCACTATCAACGCCATATCGCGTTATCCTCGCAGAGATTGAAAGTCCTTTGTTTTTTGTAAGGCTCCTACCAGATTTGGGGCATCCGGTCCATAAAAATTCAGGACAAAATCCCGTCTGTTATTTCCGCAGACCCGGATCCGGATGAAGATATCCGGCCTGAGATCGGCAAAATCCAGGCGCTCAGCCCATTCCACGGCCACCACGTTTGAACCCTCAAATATGTCGTCAAAACCCAGGTCCTCGAGATCCCCGCTACCGTCAATGCGGTAGAGATCCACGTGAAACAGCCGGCGGTCTCCCGAGTATTCATTGATCAGGGTGTATGTGGGGCTGGTGACAGCCGCGCGCTCATCCACACCCAGGCCCCGGGCCAGACCCTGGACAAAAACGGTCTTGCCCGCCCCGAGATCTCCGCCAAGACCGATCACGCAGGGCTCCTGCCGATTCTGCTGCCGGATGCAGGCGCCCAGGGCCGCGCCCAGGTCAAAGCTTTGGGCGTGGCTTTGGGTGCTTGTCTTTAATACGGCCCGGGGTTCGGGAAAATCTTTTGGCAGATCAGAGCAGGGGTCGGCAGTCATGGGCCATGTCCGTAAATGCGCCGGAATCAATGGCGCCAAACGTTTCCGGCAAATAATTCATCACGTCTCCGGCCATGTACCCGACGGGTCCGCGCTTTTTGGCCAGCAGGTCTGCGGCGGCCCCCTGCAGGTAAACCCCGAGATGGCAGGCGGCATCAGCTGCCACCCCCTGGGCGGTAAATCCGGCGATCATGCCGGTTAACACATCTCCCATGCCACCGGAGGCCATGCCCGGGTTGCCCGTGGGATTTACGAAAACCCGGCCGTCCGGATGGGCGATCACGGTACGTGCGCCCTTGAGCACCAGGTGCACCCCGTGGCCCTCGGCAAAGCTCCGGGCTGCCCTCACCCGGTCGGCCTGGATTTCCGCCGAGGAAGTTTCTGTCAGCCGGGCCATTTCCCCGGGGTGCGGGGTAAGAATGATTTCGGCACGCTTTTTTTTCAGCACCTCCAGGCGCCCGGCCAGGTTGTTTAACCCGTCTGCATCCGCCACCACGGGAACAGGGCTTTTTTCAATCAGGGCGCACACCAGTTCCCGGGTGGTGTCTGCCGTGCCCATGCCCGGGCCCAGGGCCAGGCAGGCCTTGTCTGAAAGCATGGAAACAATGGGCTCCAGGCTGTCTTTGCCCAGAATTCCGCCCCGGGCTTCTGCCAGGGGGTGGGTCATGGTCTCCAGGCCCCGGGTCTCCACGATGGTGTTGATGCTTTCAGGCACGGCCAGGGTTACCAGGCCCGCGCCAGTGCGCATGGCCGCAGTGGCGGTCATGACAGCAGCCCCGGATTTGCCGGTGCTGCCGGCGGCCACCAGCACGTGGCCGGTCTGCCCTTTGTGGCTCTGTTGGTCCCGGACTGGCAGCCGGGAGCGGATCCAACCGGAGGTGAGCAGCTGGTGGCATGGATTTGCCGCCCGGACAATGTGTGTGGGGATGCCGATGTCGATGATAAACAGTTTTCCAGTGTATCGGGCACCGGGCAGCAGCATGTGGCCCAGCTTGGCAAAGGCAAACGTGGCCGTTGCATCGGCCTTTACGCAGATGCCGCATGGCTGGCCGGTTTCCGTGTGCAGGCCCGAGGCGATATCTACGCAAAATACCGGTGCAGCCACCTGATTGATGAAATCAATGACGTCTCTGAAATACCCCTTTACCTCGGAATCCAGCCCTGTGCCCAAAATCGCGTCAACTATCAGATGACACCCCGCAATTTCCTCCTTGCATCGGCTGAAGGTGAGGTCATCGGCCATTTCCGTGACTGGTATGCCCAGGGTTTCAAGGTGCTTGAAATTGGCGGCCGCATCCCCCCTGAGCCGGTCCCGGGAAGCCAGCAGATACACGGCCGCGTCCACGCCGTGTTGGGCAAGGTAGCGGGCGATCACAAATCCGTCTCCGCCGTTGTTGCCTTTTCCGGCGATAACCGCCACCCTGTGGCTGTAGATCTCCGGCCAGGTATTAAAAATGGCGCGCGCCGCGCCGCGGCCGGCGTTTTCCATAAGCACCCGGCCGGGCAGGCCGAAGGTTTTAATGGTCTGCCGGTCCATCTCCCGCATTTCATCGGCTGTCAGGATATACATCACAACTCCTTGATCAGTTTGCGCATTTCCCGCACGGCCTTTTCCATGCCCGCCAGGGCGGCCCTGGAGACAATGGAATGGCCGATGCTGAATTCGTCAATGGTTTGTGTGCCGGCAAACCACCCGATGGTGTTGTAGCAAAGCCCATGGCCGGCATTGACCCCCAGGCCCAGCTCATGGGCCAGGTGTGCGGCATCTGTTATGGCTGAAAACAGGGCCTTTTTATCCGCCGGATCACAGGCCTCGCAGAATGCGCCCGTGTGGATTTCCACCATGTCCGCACCGGTATAGGCGGAAGCGCGGATTTGTCCGGCATCCGGGTCGATAAACAAGCTTACCGGGATGGACGCACTGTGAAGGGATTCAACGGCTTTTTCAGTGGCTTCTGCCAAGCCGCGCACATCCAGGCCCCCCTCGGTGGTCAACTCGGCTCGCTTTTCCGGCACCAGGGTCACCAGATCGGGCCTGACGTCCGCAGCAATGGCGATCATTTCATTCGTGGCCGCCATTTCAAGGATCAGCCGCGATTGCACGGTTTTTCTCAGCAGATATACGTCCCGGTCCTGGATGTGGCGGCGGTCTTCGCGAAGATGTACCACAATGCCGTCAGCCCCGCCGAGTTCGGCCAGCACGGCCGCGTGCACCGGGTCCGGGTAAGCGGTGGCACCGCCCCTTGCCTGGCGCAGGGTTGCAATGTGATCCACGTTGACTGCCAGTCCGGCCATGGTTTTTTCCTTTCTTTATCTTTGTTTCTGCCCTGTTGCGGAAAACCGTTCAGGCCGGGGCTATCATCTGCCCCGGGTTTTCCGGAAGATTGTTTTTTTTCAGGTGCTCTGTCAGCGCCCGGCTTTTTTCCGCCATCTGCCGGGCGTCTGCATCGTTGGTTTCATGATCGTATCCCAGCAGATGCAAAATACCATGAATCAGGAGTTCAGTAAACCGCTCCGTCATGGTGTATTGCGCCTCCACGGCCTCTTTTTCCGCGGTTTGAAGCGAGATGATCACGTCTCCGAGCAATTCGGGCTGCACTTCCGGAAATTCCGGATCTCCCATGGGAAAGGCGATCACGTTGGTGGGCCCGGATCGGTTGAGGTATTGGTGGTTGATCTCTGCGATCTGCTCGTCGTCTGTGATCACAAGGGAGAGTTCGGCTTCAGCCTTGTCCAAGGCGTTTAAGAGTTCCCGGGCGGTCGTCTGTATTTGATCCGTTGATATTTTGTAAAGACTCTGGTTGTTTGTGATCAGAACGGCCATTTTTTTCCTTTGCACTGCCTGGGGTTGGCTTTTCCGGGTAATCGATTCTGTGATGATAGATTCCGGTCAGGATTTTCATGAAGCTTTTGGCGATATGGTGCAGGTCCTTTAATGTCAGGGGGCATTCATCGAGCTGGTTGTCTGAAAAGGTCTTGTTGATCAGCTGCTGCACCAGGCCCTGGATGCGCGAGGCCGTGGGATGCTCCACTGTGCGCGCGGCCGCCTCCACCTGGTCGGCAAGCATGACCAGCGCGGTTTCCTTGGTCTGGGGTTTGGGGCCCGGATAGCGGAAGTTGTCAATGTTGACCGGCTGGTCTTTTTTCTGTTTTTTGGCTTTTTCGTAAAAATAGCTGATCAGGCTGGTCCCGTGGTGCTGGCGGATGGCATCGATGATTTCCTGGCCCAGCTTGTTGGCCCGGGCCATCTCCACGCCGTTTTTCACGTGCGAGATCAGAATCAGACACGACATGGACGGGGCCAGCTTGTTGTGTATGTTTTTGGCCTCGCTTTGGTTTTCAATAAAGTGAAGGGGGTTTTTGAGCTTTCCGATATCGTGATAGTAGCCGCAAACCTTTGCAAGAAGGGGGTTGGCCCCGATTTCCGAGGCTGCCGCCTCCACCAGGGAGCCCACGATCACGCTGTGGTGATAGGTGCCGGGCGCTTCTAACATCAGCCGTCGCATCAGGGGCTGGTCCAGGTTGGACAGCTCCAGCAGGGTGCTGTCTGTGGTAAAACCGAATCCCATTTCCACCAGCGGGGCCACTCCGATGGTGACAATGCTTGCGCTGATGCCGCCGATAAAGGCAAATGTCCAGTCCCAGAAAATTTCCGGCACTCCGAGGTTGAGACTGTAGATATTGATGATGGCCACCAGCGCCATGTTAAACAGGCCCAGCTTGGCCCCGGCTTTGATCAAATCCCTGCGGTGCCGGCAGTGGCGCGACCAGTAGGCGCCCATCACGCTGTTGATCAGAAAATACAGGCTCATGAGATAGGCGTTTTCAAACAGCAGGCCCGTGAGCAGGGCCGTGACAACGGCTATGGGAAATGCCACGGAAAAACCCATGAACTGGCAGATAATCATGGCCCCGGCCGCCAGGGGAATGCCGTAGAACATGCAGGAGGCATTCAGGGAAAATGTCATCTCCTCTGACAGGGACACGGCCAGGGAAGCCGAAACCTGTGCGATCAGAAAGGCGCTGACCATGACCGCGGCCAGAAACAAAAGCCGGCCTGAGGGGTTGTGGGCTATTTCCGGGCGGTGGCGCAGATGGATGAGATAGGTGACCATTAGCAGGACAAAAATGATCAGCCCGGTGCCCAGGGCCTTTCCCAGAAGCTCCTTTTTTCCCCCCTGGTGGGCTATGGCCTGGAGTTTGAGCATGTCGGTTTCTGAGATGCGCTCGCCTTCCCGCAGAATCATTTCGCCCTTCTTGATCTGGTACATGATGGGCTTGATGGCTTCTTCCGCGGCATCGCGCCGTTTTTCGGTCTCGCTTTTATTTAAGGTGATATTGGGCTGCACCAGGCGCTGGGTAAAGTCCACGATCAGGTTGACCAGGTTGTATTCCATGCCCTTTAGCATGGGATCGCCGATGATGCGTACCATGGTCTTGGCCTGATCCAGGCTGTAGAACTGCCGCAAATTGGTAATGTGGCGCTCGTTTCCGCTTCCCACGGTTTTTAAGACAATGCCCCTGTGGTTTTCCCGCAGCAGCAGCTCCTTGTTGGAAACCACCCCGTTTGTCATCACCTCGGTGAGAATCCGGTTTATCAGTTCGGGGATCCTCGGGGAGAACTTTTCATTGACCAGGATGCTGTAGGCGCCGTTGCTGATGGAAATGCCCAAGGCTTTTTCAAAATCCTGCTTTTTCTGCCAGACTTGGTTTTGCAGATTCAGCTTCCGGGTGCGGGCCGCGGCCTCTGACACCGGCTCGCCTTCCTTTTCGCCAAGGGCCGGGGGTTGTTCAAAAACCGCCCGGGGGATGGGAAAGGCCCTGTTAACACGTCCTTTTAACTGGTCGATCAGGGAAACATCGTGGTCGTAGACCGTAAGAACCCGGTCGCGGCTTTCCTGCTGCTTTTTGCGGGTGGCCCGGCCGTCTTCAATAAAGAAGTCCCTGGCGGCCTTGATGTTTTCATCGGCAATGTCGCCAACTTGGTACGGGGTCTGGATGACAATGAGCTTGGGATAAAAGATCAGCGTGGAAACAAGGGTGGCCGCAGCCAGGATGCCAATGACGATCCAGGCCGTGAGATTGGGCTTTTTAACTGAAATATCGGTGCGTTGGAAGATGTTCATGGGCGTCCTGGCAAGGAAGGCTGTTATTGCCTGTGGGTACCAGCGGTTTGGTTGTCATTGCGTTCGTAGGCGTCAATGATTTTCTGCACCAGTTTGTGGCGCACCACGTCGCGTTTGGAAAAAAACACAAATTCAATGCCGGCGATTTCCGCCAGCAGTTCTTTGGCCTCCACAAGCCCGGAGGCCCGGTTCTTGGGCAGGTCGCTTTGGGTGATGTCTCCGGTGATCACGGCCTTGGAGTTAAACCCGATGCGGGTGAGAAACATCTTCATCTGCTCGGAGGTGGAATTCTGGGCCTCATCTAAGATGATAAAGGCGTCGTTTAAGGTCCGGCCCCGCATAAAGGCCAGGGGGGCCACTTCGATGACCCCTTGTTCGATAAGCCCGCCGGCTTTTTCAAAGGGCATCATGTCATGCAGTGCGTCATATAAGGGTCGCAAATAGGGATTGACCTTTTCGGCCAGGTCTCCGGGCAAAAACCCCAGGGCCTCGCCGGCTTCCACCGCCGGCCGGGTGAGGATGATCCGGCTGACCTTTTTCCTGGCCAGGGCGGCCACGGCCATGGCCATGGCCAGATAGGTTTTCCCCGTTCCTGCCGGGCCGATGCCGAAAACAATGTCGTGATTGCGCACCGCATCAATGTATTCTTTCTGAACCGGGCTTTTGGGGGTGATGGTGCGCCGGCCCGAAGTAATATAAACCGTATCCAGAAAGATTTCTTTTAATTTCACGCTGCAGTCCCGGCACAGCACATTGGCCGCGTAATCCACATCATTGGGATAGACCGGGTATCCCTCCTTTAGCAGGCCGTAGAGCTGGTTTAAAATCTCGCAGGCCAGCTCGGCTGAAACAGAGTCGCCTTCCACGAGCACGCCGTTTCCCCTGGCGTGGATCTTCGCCCCGGAGGATTCTGCGATTCGCTGCAGGTTGGCGTTATGGGTGCCAAACAGGCTCCGGGCCAGGGCCGGGTCTGGAAAGGTTAATTCTGTGCGGGTTTTTTCCTGGTAATTCATCATAAGGTGTCAGGCAGGGCCTTAAACGATTTCGTGTTTGGGTTGTTTTTTTTCTTCCGCTCCTATGCCGTGTATATCACGGAAGATTTATGTTTTGCAATTGCCAAAATAAGGCTTGTCCCATGGCAGAAGGAACTTGACGCCTTTTTTCGCCTCTGTTAGTCAACTAACTGAATCCAGCAGCAATTTTTTTAGGAAAACCAAGGTAATTATCCTGCCGGCCTTGTCAATGTCCGGGGCCTGTATGCAAGGAGTTGCGGATGAATCCGTTTGACATGGTCATTGTTGTGATTCTCAGTTACTGCATCATCCGGGGCGCGTTTCGGGGCGTGATTCGGGAGGTGGCGTCAATTGCCGCGGTGCTCGGCGGGTTTTATGCCGCCTTTATGCACCACGACGCTCTGGCGCCCCTGCTTTCCGGCTGGATCCAGAATATGCACTACCTATATATTACGTCTTTTCTGGTACTGTTTTGCGCGGTTTTCCTGGCGGTCACGCTGGCAGGGGTTCTGATCCGGACATTGCTCAAACTTATGCTGCTCGGGGTTATCGACCGGGTGCTGGGCTCGGTGTTTGGCGCCCTAAAGGCCGTGATCGTGATTTCCCTGCTGTTTTTTCTTCTCATTACGTTTTTGCCCGAAGGCGGGGCGCGTATGGTGCGGGACTCGGTTGTCGCGCCCCACATAAACGCCATTGCCTCCGGCATTGCCCGGGTGATCCCCCAGGAAGCGCGCGAAGCAGTGGACCGCAGGATTCGGGATTTGAAAACCCAATGGGAGAAAAATCAGACCGGCTCATAGCCCGGATTTTAGCCGAAACGCTTGCAATCAGGGACTGCTGCCGCATCAGGGGTGTTTGGCCGGTAGCCGGCATAATAAATCCGGATCAGGGACCGGTGGCTGTTAAATGCAATTTCCGGAAGCCGGTCTTTGTCAAACCAGACGGCATCATCTGCGTCATCACCGGCCCAAGCGGTTCCGGAAAAGCTTCTGACCAGAAAGCCGATCATCAGGATGGCTTTGTAGAACCGGCTCTCGTTTGTGAGCACACCCAGGAGCATGTCGATTTTCCCGCAAATACCGGTTTCCTCGCGCAGTTCCCGCAGGGCTCCTTCCTCCGGGCTCTCCCCGGTTTCCAGAAACCCGCCGGGCAGGCACCACCAGCCGGTTTTGGGCTCTATGTTGCGCTTTACCAACAGAATCCGGTCGTTTTGGTCTGCCACAACAACGCTGGTGGCGGGAACCGGGTTTTCATACATGGGAAGGGCGCATGCGCTGCAGTACTGCCGCATGCGCCCTTCGGTAAATTTTTCTGTGAGCCCCAATCCGCAGTAAGGGCAGAATTTTTTTTCTTTCATGGATCAGTCTTCAAAATTGCCGGCTTCGCCCCGGTCCCGCTCAATTGCTGCGCCGCGTTCCCGGATCCGGCTTTCACTCCAGTTTTCCGGATCTTCCAGGCGCTGTGCCTTGGGCCCCGGGTCGTGGGAGCCGGCTGCAAGGATTTCTTCAACCGCAACGGGCGCGGTGTCCTTGCAGTTTAACACGTTGACCAGCATGTTGTAGACAAACTGCTCCACCCGCTCGGCCATTCGCAGGCGCACTTTTCTGGGCTGGGCCAGCAGCCGGCTTTCAAACGGGAGGTTGAGTTTTTTGAAATCGCCCTTTTTCAGGCCCTTGGATTCAGCATAGGCGGTCATTTCCTTCCACGTGTCTTCAGTGACGCCCTGGCCTTCAACCTTGACGAAGTTGCCGTTGTCATCGAGCTTTGCATTGCCGTAATCGTTGACCTCCAGGCCCCAGGAAATCATCTGCAGGGCGGTGGCCACATTGGCCTTGGTGGTGCGGGTCTGCTCGGCGATTTTTCGCAGCCGGTCCGAGGAGTTTCCGGAAGTGCCGTGCTGGGCGCCCGATACCTTGTACGGGGCAAGGGCTTCGTGGATCCTTGCGGTGAGCTCTATCTGGATGCCTTCAGAGGCCGCCTCGATGCCGTGGGTGGTGCCGTTGTTCAAGGCGATCCAGTCCGGAAATACGTCATGGGCGTTTAGTCCCTGGGTCAAAAACAGGGCTTCCTCGGGGGTGGACAGGCCGGTTTTTCCCTTGATTTCGCCCACTTCGGTTTCATGTCCCGCCCATTTGGGCACATAGGGCCACAGTTGGAGGCTGGAAAGCAGGTTTTCCTCATCCGGCAGATGGGACGCGTCAATGGCAATGGAGGTCATGCCCGCGTCAAACACGCTGGGGATTTCGGTCCTGGCGGCCTCCACGTCTTCGGGGCCCTTGATGCCGTAATGGTCCGCATGCACGGCTACGGGCACGGTGATACCCATTTCATTGCAAAGATTGTCCACTATCCGGGCAATGTTCCAGAAATTCACCCCGCAGTAGTTGCTTTCAGACTTGGCAATCTCGATGATAATGGCGGCATTGGCCCGCTGGGCCGCCATGAGCGCCCCCCGGATGACAAAGTAGTTCCTTCCGTTGGCGGCCATGGCAATGGCTTTGCCCTTTTTGAGCATGGCCCGGTCAATGAACTTGCCGCTGACAATCAGGGCCCTGGAATTGGGAAACAGTTCCACCACGTTGGGCGGCCGTCCGACCTGCAATGCCTGCTCAAAAGCGTCCTGGTAGTTTTTCATTGGTATATCTCCCTTCTTATGGTCGCAAATAGGATTTCCTATGCATCATTATTAACACGAAGCATGCCGGACGCACGCACAAAAAAATTATCCTTCCGAATCCGGGTGTTTGCCGTTTTGACTCTCCTGCCGGATCTGCTCCAGGATTTCAAGAATAGGGCCGTGCTGCGGCTCCGGGGCAAACACTTCCCCCCAGCCCTTCTGCATTTGAAATAAACCGTCATAGGCCGTGTCATGATGAGAGCGCATGCGGTGGGGGATTTGGCGTTCTCTTAGAATCGATTCAAGCAGCTGGGCCTCAAACGGGTTTTCCAGGGCGGTGACATGTTTGTATTCGGCATGTCGGGAGTCTTGGGCGTTCATGACCACTTCCGTTGTATTTCCGTTGAAATCCGGGAGTTGAATATGGTATAAGATTTTTTGCACTGATTTTATTATAAGGGTCCGGTATTTTTGCTGTCAATACATATATTGGATGGGTTCATGGACAAGGTTCTGATTGTCGACGGAGACGAGGCCTTTCTGGAGCAGACAAAAACCGGTCTGGAAAAGGTTCGGCAGTTTGAGGTGCTCACCGCGGCTGACGGCCGTGAGGCCCTTTCACTCCTGTCAAAGCAGCCGGTTTCCGTGCTGGCCACAGATATTGAAACCCCGAGCCTGGATGCCCTGGAACTGCTTTCCTACATGTCCATCAATCACCCCCGGACTCCCTGCATTGTCATGACCGACCGGGGCAAGCCATGGTTTAAAAAGCGCATCAGCCAGCAGTCCTTTCTCTATCACCTGGAAAAGCCGTTCCAGGTGGGATCGCTGGTGTCGGCGATTTTTGTGGGGTTAAACCTGCGCGATGAAGGCGCCGGCGCCCAGGGCATGAACATGGCAACGCTTCTGCCCCTGCTGGAACTGCAGCAGAAAACCTGCCGCATGAAGGTCAAAGCCGCAGGCAAGCGCATGGGGTTTTTGTATTTTGAAAACGGTGAGATCATTGATGCCCATTGCGGGGATCTGTCAGTGCAGGAGGCGGCCGGCCAGATCGCATCCTGGAACCGGATTTCCTTTTCCTTTTCAGACCTGCCCCGCCGCCGCACCCGTAGAAGGGTCAAGACCAAGCTCATGGATTTTGCCGAAGCCACCTGGAGCACCACTGCAAAACCCGCTGATCCCAAACCGGCCTCCGAGGCCTGGGGCCACGGGGAAAAAGCCCGCACTTTTGAAGAGGACTTCGAGGTCATCGAGCTTGTGGAGGAAATCGAGCCGGATCAGCCGGAGCCCGGGGCTGGCGATGAGGCCGAGGTGGCGCAGAATTGCCGGGACGTGGTAAAACAGATTGTCTCCATCCTGAAGCAGTCCGAAGAAACCCGGGATTTTCAGATGATCGCGGTGGTCGACAGCCACCTGGCGTTTCAGGCCCTTCAATACGAGGACGCAAAAAAACCCGACACCCGCGCCCTGACACAAAAGCTGGCCCCGTTTTTCAACACTTCCGCGCCCGCAGCCAAAAGTGCGGGCCTGGGCCCGGTTTCCGGGCTGACCCTTCACGGGGAAAACGGCGTTCTGGTGCTTCAGGAACTGGCTGTGGAGCCCGGCCAGAGCCCGCTGTGGTCCCTGGTGCTGTGCGGTCCCCGGTGCAACTGGTATTTTGTCAAAACCTGTCTGGAATCGCTGATTTAACTTTTGACGGCGCCATAAAAAGTCCAATATCTGCGTTACGCGCAATTTCTCAGAATTTCACGTACGGATAAGTACGCTGCATTCTTCGAAATTGCGCAAGCCTTGATCTTGAACTTTTTATGGCGCCGTCTGAAATCAGACTTTCAAGGAAGTCCAAGGGCGGGGTCGGTTTGTAAGCGACATTGAGCGTTTACGGAAAAATTCAGCAAATGCCGGAGCGAAAAAACTGACCCCGGCCGCAGGGCTTCCTTCCTTTCAGCTCACGGTTACGGCAATAGCGTTTAACACGGCTGTGGCAGACAGGGGATCCACTGCCCCCGGCACAATGCGGTTGGTGTTGACACCCGGATTTGCGGCAGCCACCTGCATCTGCATTGCTTCCATGTCATGGCCCCATCCGTGGGGCAGGCTCACCACCCCTTCCATGACCCGGTCCGTGATTTCCACGAGCGCGTTCACGGTGCCGGCATTTGATGTGATCTGCGCTGTCTGCCCGTCTTTGAGCCTGAGCCGGGCGGCGTCTTCGGGGTTGACCTGCAGGGTGCATGGATTCTTTGCCGACAGGGCGGGGATGTTATGCATCCAGGAATTGTTGGTGCGCAAATGCCGCCGGCCGATCAGGCGCAGGGGCCGGCCCGTGTCTGAACCGGTTTCATCCGGATTTCCCAAGTCAGCCATGGCCTGTTGAATCACGCTGGCCCTGCGGGTGGATTCGTTGATGTAAAGGGCCCGGATTTGCCCGTCTCCCGGGGTTTCCATAGTGAAAATCAAAAGCGGAAAAAGACATGATGGGTTTTATGGCACTGACTTCGCAAAAAGACGTCTTCCCGGTTTTTCGCATGGGCGGGGGGTGGGGGCGGCTTTGTTTGCCTGCGGATCGCTTTGGCCGATTGTCCCGGGGCTTTGGCTGGAATTTCAAAAACTCAGGCTGATCGCCCTCAGACAGTTTGAAATTCCGGGCGCCAAAGCCCCGGGACAATCTTTTGGCCAAACCGCTCCAATGCAGTCAAACAAACCCTCCCCCACCCCTGCCCATGGACAACTCAAAGTAAGCTTGAAAAAATGCATTGTTGGTGGCCTGTCACAAGTGAAGTGCGCCGACACTTGGTTTGCAGGACTAATTTCAGCAGAAGATATACAGTGGTTTCCAGGTTGTGCATTTGCTCAGCGCTGCCAGGCAAGCTCGCGGCCGGGGGCGGTTTGTAAGCGACATTGACCGTTTCCGGGAAAAATTCAGCCAATGCCGGAGCGAGCAAATTTCAAATTGTTTGAGGCCGGCAGGCCGAGTTTTTGAAATTTCCGCGGAGGCATTGGATGAATCCCGGAAACGGTCAGGAGCAAAAAAACCGCCCCCGGCCGCGGGCTTGCCTCCCTATACTTATACTTGCGGAATTCCTGTGTTTTCGGTTGGGTTTGGCCGTCCGACAGCTTCCCCCGCAGGCGTTGCGTTTTGGAAAGGGGCGTATTATGATGGTTGGCGGTTTTTCAGCTTAATTTGCGACCGATTGTGGTGGATGAACATGCGTTTTTTCAGGAACGGAAATCTGCTGATCCTGCTTGCGGTGGTCATGTTTGCGGTCACCGGCGGCAGCCTTGTGGGCCCGATTCTGCCGGAGATGATCAACCTGGAGGGGGCCACGGGCAGAAACGTGGGCCTGGCCCTGAGCGCCTACACCTTTGCCGCCATGGTGGCCACCCCGCTTCTGGGGCCGGTGGCCGACCGATTCGGCAGAAAAAAGGTGATTGTTCCCTCGGTGATGCTGTTTGGGGCGGCCGGGCTGCTGATCACCTTTACCCGGTCATTCTGGGTTGTGCTGGTGTGGCGGGCCCTTCAGGGCATCGCTGTGGGGGGCATGATGAATACCGTGGTGACGGCCATCGGGGATATGTACGAGGAGCCGGATCGGAGCCGGGCCATGGGATACCGGATAACGGTGCAGGGGCTGACAAATGCCACCGTGCCGTTTGTCTCCGGGGCCATTGCCGTGTTTGCCTGGTTTCTGCCCTTCTACATCCACGCTGCAGCCATTGTGCTTGCAATTGTTGCGGGTTTTCGGCTAAAGGAGCCGGGCAGAGGCGCCCGGACCCCGGGATATATGATCAAGGCCCTGGCCGCCATTGCCAACATCCGGGCGGTCTGGCTGTTTTTTTCAAATTTCATGGGATTTGTTCTGCTCTACGGCATTGTGGTCTACATGCCGATTCTTGTGGTGCGCGACTTCGGACTCACCACCCTGCATTCCGGGCTGGCCATATCCGCTGCCGCCGGAGTGTCGGGCCTTGTGGCCTCCCGGGCCGGGACCGTGAGCCGGCATTTTTGCGAGCAAACTCGGGTGATTTGGGGATTTGCCTGCTGCGGGATCAGCCACCTGCTCACGGGCTTTTCCGGAAGTTATCCGCTTCTTCTGGTGTTTATGGGGGTGTGGGGCCTGGGATTCGGGGTCCTGATGCCCACGCTCAACTCCGCTGCCGCCGGTTTGGTGGCAACTGAGCTGCGCGCCGGGGTGCTGTCGGTGTTCACCCTACTGATTTACCTGGGCCAGACCGTATCCCCGCTGTTTCTTGCCCTGTTTGTAACAGATACCGCCGTACGGGGCGCATTTTTTGCCGGAAGCGCAATTGCGGTGATTCCGTTTTTGTTTGCCGTTTATATGCGCATGTTCGGCTCCCTGCCGGCCCGCAGCCCCTAAAGGCGTTTTACGGCACCGGCATGACCGCAAAGATAAATGTGCTCCAGATGCAGTGGGAGATGATCACCGGGGACAGATCCTTGAACCGCCAGTACATAACCCCCCAGAAGGCCCCGGCAACACCGGCTGCGGCCGTGAGCATGAAGTTGCCCGAGCTGATGTGAACGCCCGCGTAGCAAAGGGTTGCCAGCAGCCATCCGCCCGCCCCGCCGAAGCGCACCATGAGCTGGCGCTGCAGATAGCCCCGCCAGTAAATTTCCTCGCAAGGCCCGGTGATAAAAAAAAGAAGAAGGATGATAAGCCATTGGGGCGTGCCCTCGCCCTTGTCGTAAATGGCGCCGATCTGGTCGCCGGCAAAGGGCAGCAGGGCCGTGGAAAGGGTTTTTCCGGCCCAGAAAAGCAGATACAGCAAAGCCGCAGATACCAGGCCGATGGCAATGCTGCGCCAGTTGATGCGAAAATTTATGAGCCGGGCGGGCTGGAGGATAAACGAGAGCACGGCCAGGACAAAAGCGGAAAACGCGATTTTAAACCAGAACACCCCGAACTGCAGGTAAAAGGTCATCCACCACAGCAGGACGGCAATGACCACGGTTGCGGCCACGGGTTTCCAGGCAAAGCGGTACTGATTCATAAAAGGGCCTCGGCAATCAGGGAGATCAGCAGCAGCACGCCAAACACCGTGTCGAGCCGGGCTGTGCGCGCATCTGCGTCCTTGGGGATTTTTTCCGACATGATGCGAAGAATACTGACGGCAATGGGCACGGAGAAAAACACCATTAAAGACCACCACGAGAGAACACCGGCGAGAATCATCACCGGAATGCTGGCGTAGGCTGCGGCAATCAGGGCGGCATACAGGTAAAATCCCTTTTGCGCCCCCAGCACGATGGCGATTGTGCGGATGCGGCGGCTTTTGTCATGGGCGATATCGCGCAGATTGTTGGCCAGCAGCACCAGGGCCACAATGGTGCCAAAGGGGATGCTGATCCACAAGGCATGGGCGCTGAATTGCTGATGCTGGACATAATAGGTGCCCTCCACCATGAGCGGGCCCCACATGAGAAACACCGAAAATTCGCCCAGGGCGATGTACTTGTAGCTCACCGGCGGGGCCGTGTAGGCCAGGCTGGCCAGCACGCCCACAGTACCGATGGCCAGAATCGGCCAGCCCCTTTCGGCGGCCAGCCACAGGCCGATGCCCGCGCCAATGGCAAAAAGCAGAAAGGATGCCGCCAGCACACTTTTGGGCCGCAGCTTTCCCTCCACCAGTGGGTGGGGCCGGTACTGGGCCGTGGCGGCCTCAACCGTGTCCACGCCCTTTTGCACGTCATAATAGTCATTGATCAGGTTTGTGGCGGCATGCAGAAAAACCGCCCCCAGCAGAGTGGCGGCAAAAAGCCCCCAGGAAAAAGGCCCGTCAATGGCCGCCACAGCCCCTCCCACGCCGGTGGAAATGGCGGTCATGATAAACGACCAGGGCCGGCTGGCCAGAAACCAGTTGCGGTAAAGTTCCGTCACTTGCAAAAAACCTGTTATTTGTCGTCAATCCGGCAACATCCGGAAATCCCCGGATTTTTGATAAACAGGAAACATACGCCAAGCACACCCGGGCGTCAAGCGCAAAAAATCCCGAAACCTGAAAGCCTGCTTGCAGCTTCCGTGCTGGAGCCGGGGGAAACTTCCCATCCATAGGGAGTTTCTATGATTGTGAAAAGTTTGATCGAAATTAGCGATTTGACACATAAATAATTTTGATCATAGATATATCTCAAAACTCAGGGAGCCGCACTGCTCCAGTATCTGGGAAATCGGGCAACATGGGCATTTGCGTTGCCTGCTTTGAAAGAGATATTGCCGGGGCCGTGGGTTTTCACAGAGCTGCTTTGGTGCAATACATGCGACCGGAAATCATTGGTTTCGTGCTGGGGTCCCTGGCTGCGGCCCTGGCTTTTAAGGAATTCCGGCCGCGGGGCGGATCAGCGCCCATTGTCCGCGGCCGGACCCAGAAGCTCGCTCCTGCGGCGGGCTGGGTGCTGCCGGCTGTTTTTGCCGCTTTGTTTGTGCTCATGTTGATCTATCCCCGGGCAGAAGGCGCGGAGAAAATCGGGATTTTGTTTTACAGCGTCAAGGGCCCGGGTGCCATGTACGCCCCCCTGGCGGTTTCTGTTATCGCCGGCCTGGTCATTGAGTTTCCCCTGGTTTTTTGATGAATCCGCAAAAACGCTCAGGAGCGAAAAAACTGGCACTGACTGCAAGGCTTTTTCACTGTCAAAATAAGATTCAACATCAGAAAGGAGATTTTTTATGTTCCGCAGGATCACTTTTGTTTTTTGCTGTTTGTGCATGGCCGTTTTCAGCATTCAGCCGGTATGGGCCGGGTCATCTGACTTATCGGCATTTGACGGCTTGTCCGGCAGGTTGACCATTGCCGGCGGCACGGCGCATATCCCGGTGATGAAACAGGCCGCCCGGCAGATCATGGAACACAATCCGGATATCGCCATCACCGTGGCCGGCGGCGGCTCCGGGGTGGGGGTCCAGAAAGTCGGCGCCGGTCTGGTGGATATCGGCAACACCGGCCGGGCCTTAAGCGACGAAGAGCGCGACAAGTTCGGGCTCAAATCCTATGCCTTTGCCGTGGACGGTGTAGGCCTTGCTGTTCACCCGGACAATCCCGTAAACAATTTGAAAAAGAACCAGGTCAAAGCCATTTTTGCAGGCGAGATTGGCTCCTGGAAGCAAGTGGGGGGAGCTGACCGGCAGATCAACCTGTATACCCGGGATGAGGCCAGCGGAACCCGGAGCGTTTTCTGGAAAAAAGCCCTGGACAAGGGTCCGGTGGCCGTGGAGGCCAATGTGATCCAGTCCAATGGGGCCATGAAAGTGGCGATCTCCAGGGACCCTGATGCCATCGGCTATCTCAGCATCGGTCACATGGACGACTCGGTTTCCGGGGTGGCCATCGACGGTGTTTCCCCCACCCGGGAAAAGGCCAAAGACGGGTCTTATCCAGTGGTGCGAAAACTGTACATGAATACAAAGGGCGAGCCCGGCAAGCTGGCCAGGGCGTTTATTGATTATCTGCAGGGTCCCAGGGGCGCGCAAATCGTGTCTGAAAACGGCTTTATTTCCGTCGGGCAATAGAATTTCCATATCATCCGGATCGGGTTTGGCGTGCATTTGTCGGAAATCTTCAGCCGCATCCTGCTTTATGCAGCGGCAATTGTCAGCATGGCCTGCGTGCTCGCGGTGTTTGCCTTTCTGGTGTATTTTGCCTGGCCGGTATTTGCCGGGGGTGAATGGAAGGACCTGCTCAGCTTGAACTGGCGGCCTTTCCAGGGTCACTACGGGATCCTTCCCATGATCCTGGGATCAATGTATCTCACCGTACTGGCCATGCTGGTGGCATGCCCCCTGGCCGCCGGATTGTGCCTGTTTTGCTCCGGGCTCGGACCGGGGCCGGCGGCAGGGGCGGTCAAGGCCCTGGTGCGCTTTATGTCCGGCATCCCCACGGTGGTTTACGGGTTTGTTGCCGCCTTTACCCTGGTGCCGTTTCTGCGCAGTCATTTTTCAGGGAGTGCGGGCTACTGTCTGCTTGCCGCAGGCCTGACCCTGGGTTTTCTCATATTGCCCACCATTGTGCTCATCGGGTTAAGCGCCCTGGAGCGGGTGGATCAGGAGTTGTCTTTGACCTGCAGGGCCCTGGGGCTGTCCAGGGTGCAATCGCTGATCTATGTGATTTTTCCGGCTGCATGGCCCGGGCTTCTGGCTGCGGTGCTGCTTGGTTTTGCCCGGGCGGTGGGAGACACCCTGATTGCCCTGATGCTGGCCGGAAATGCGCCCCAGCTTCCGGATTCCCTGTTTGATTCCATCCGGACCCTCACCGCCCATATTGCCCTGGTAGTGGCCACCGACAGCCAAAGCCAGGCTTACCGCTCGGTTTTTGCGGCCGGATGCCTGCTGTTTTTCATTGCAGCAGCGGTCAATATCACGGTCTTCCGGGTGCAGCAAAAATTCGGGGGGCTTTCGCGTGACGGGTAAAGACAGGCTGATCTCCTTTTTTGCCTGGAGCTGTGCCCTGGTGACAACAGCAGCGGTCTGCAGTCTGCTGGGCTTTGTCGCCTGGCAGGGCGGGGCTGTGCTCGGCCCTGCGCTGTTTTTCGGAGATGCACCGGCATGGGCGGCCATTTCCGGTCAGGTACCGGTGTGGGACGGAATATGGCCGGCATGCGTGGGAACGCTTGTTCTGGTTCTGCTGGCCGCATCCCTGGCCCTTCCCTTTGGCCTGGGCTGCGGATTGTATCTGGCGGTTCTGGCAAAGGGGCGGAAAAAGGAGTTCTGCAGCCTTTGCATCAATCAGCTGGCCGGTACACCGTCCATTGTCATGGGCCTTTTCGGGTTTGCCATGATTCTTTTTCTGCGCCGGACCTTTCTGCCCGGGGCCAATACCTGTCTTTTGCTTGCAGGGGTTTGCCTGGCGGTTTTGATTCTGCCGTATATCGTGCGGGCCACCCAGAATGCCGTGGAATCCATTCCCCTGACCCAGCGGCTCATCGGCCCTTCTTTGGGCCTGACCCTGTGGCAGAACATGGTCCATTGTATCCTGCCCCAGGCTTCCAGGGGGATTTTGGGAGGTGTGATTCTGGCCGTGGGCCGGGCGGCCGAGGATACAGCCGTGATTCTTTTAACCGGTGTTGTGGCCAATGCCGGACTTCCCCGGGGAGTGCTGGGGCCTTTTGAGGCCCTACCGTTTACCATTTATTATCTGGCGGCTGAATACCGGAGCCAGTCTGAACTGCAGACCGGCTTTGGCGCCTGTCTGGTGCTTTTGGCCCTGACCGCTTCGCTTTTTGTGTCTGCACGATGGATTCAGCAGAAAATCGAAAAAACATGGTCTTAAAAACAAAAAAGCCGTTTCTTGAGACAAAGGACCTGACTGTCGGCTTTGGCCGGCAGGTGGTGCTCGACCGGGTCAGCCTGGCCGCGGATGCCGGGGGAATCGTCTGTCTGCTGGGTCGTTCAGGTTCCGGAAAAACCACGTTTCTGCGCACATTAAACCGGCTCAACGATGAAATGGGCGCTGTCACCAAAGGATCGGTGAATCTTTTTATAGACGGCAGGTGGTGTGATATTCTCGCACCCCGCACCGACCTGCTCAATCTCCGGCGCAAGGTGGGCATGGTGTTTCAGACGCCCAACCTGATGCCGGTCTCCATTGCCAAAAACATCCTTGTGCCCCTCGGGCTTACCTCCGGGCTGAGTAAACAGCAGTGCCGTGCCCGGATGCACAAGGTGCTGGAGCAAACCCGGCTTTGGCAGGAGGTCAGCCACCGGCTCGATGATCCGGCCCTTTCCCTGTCCGGCGGCCAGCAGCAGCGTCTTTGCCTGGCCCGCTGCCTGGCCCTGGAGCCGCAGCTCCTGCTTTTGGATGAACCCACGGCATCTCTGGATTTCAGAGCCGGCCGACGTATCGAGGATCTGCTGATCCCCCTGGCCAAATCCTATCCCATGCTGGTGGTCTCCCACAGCCCGGCTCAAGCAGAGCGCCTGGCGCAAGCCGCCTTTGTTTTTGAATCCGGGAAAGTCGCGCATAAACTTGAGAAAGCAAGCATTCACCGGCATCTGCTCGAAGAATGCATCACCGGCTCTGAGCAATGAGCCTGGCCGGTGAGATTGTCCTGCCTGTCGATGCCCGGTCTTTCTGCCGCCGGGAAAGAGGCCGTTGTATCGAAAGTTTCCATAACAGACGTTTGTATCATAGAAATTAACAATTTGAATCCATGAAAATATCTATGCTAAGGCATGAGCTCTCATCAAGCAGGTTTTAAGCAGGCAATTGGCGGAAACCAAAAGTTAAAAAGGTTCATAAGGGAGGTAGATATGAGCAACGATTACCGCCCCATGTGGAAAGAGCTGGGTTTGGATCTGGACGCGCACGACGCGCTGCTAAATGTTTTAAACCAGGGCTACGGCGATATTTACCTGGCCCAGGAAAACCGGCCCCAAACCATGGGATATTTTGATTTTGTCATGAGCGAGGTCCATGGCCTGCGCATCCGGGAGCTTCTGGATGAAAAGGACCAGGGCCGGAAAATCGTGGGCTCATACTGTGTGTTTGTGCCCGAGGAAATCGTGCTGGCTGCGGACGCCACCCTGGTGGGCCTGTGCTCGGGTGCGGATTTTGCCCTTGAGGAAGTGGAAAACTGGCTTCCCAGAAATACCTGCGCGCTGATCAAATCGTCTTTCGGGTTTAAGCTGGGAAAGGTGTGCCCCTACCTGGAATGCGCGGATATGATTGTTGGCGAAAACACCTGCGACGGCAAGAAAAAGGCCTATGAAACCTTTGCAAACCTGTTGGAAAACCTCTATGTCATGGATCTGCCCCAGGTCAAGTCAGATGCCGGAAAGGCGCTTTTGGCCGCTGAATTTGACCGGTTCCGGCAGGCCATGGAACATCTCACCGGAAAACCGATCACGGCCCAATCCCTGAAATATGGAATTGAAACCGTCAATGCCAAGCGCGCGGCCCTGCATCGCCTTTATACCCTGCGGCATGCCGATCCCGCCCCCATATCAGGCCTGGATGCCCTGCTGGCCAATCAGGTCTCGTTTTACGACAACCCGGCCCGGTTTACCGAATCCGTGCACAAGATCTGCGATGAACTGGAAAGCCGGATTGCGGAAAAAAAGGGGGTGTTTCCGGAAAAAACACCGCGGATCCTGGTCTCGGGCTGTCCCCAGGCCGTGCCCAACTGGAAGCTGCACCATATTGTGGAGACTTCCGGCGCGGTGATCGTGGGGGAGGAATCCTGCGTGGGCGAGCGCGGCACCCGCAACCTGACCGATGATACGGGCGAGGCCCTGGAGGAAATGATGGAAGCCGTCGTGGACCGGTATTTTCAAATCGACTGCGCCATTTTTACCCCCAACGCCGACCGGCTGGATCATATCCGGCAGATGGCCGCCGATTACAAAGCCGATGCTGTGATCCACTACAGCCTTCAGTCCTGCCAGCCCTATCTCATGGAATCCTTGCCTGTGGAAAATACCCTGAAGAACCAAGGCCTTCCGGCCCTGCGCATAGAAACCGACTACAGCATGCAGGACGCCGGCCAGCTCAAAACCCGCATCGAGGCATTTATCGAGCAGTTGAGATAAGATGCCCTGTGTCAATATTTACAAGGACCTTCATCCGGCCTATCAGTTGGGGCGCTGCGGCTGGAGCCCCAGGCTGCCCTTAAGTATTCTGACCGACTTTGAAGAGTTTGTCGTATATGCCTGACGGGCAAAGCCAGTAAAAACCGACAATGTCTGCCATTTCCGCATTTATGGTTTTGGCTTCACTCACCGGTCACAGCTTCTTTTTGGCAGCAGTGTACCGGTGAAACAGCTAGATGCCAAGCCCATGAGGGCCGGATCAGATTCCCCGGCCTTTCTCAGGTAGTCCCGGACATAATAGGGCAGGGCTAAACTGAAAAGGTAGCGGTTAAAATCGGATTCAACTTTGTGTCCGGATATGTCCCAGGCTTCGGCAGCGCGCCTGAACTGCTCGAATTCAGAGGTTTCAGTTGCCCTGGCCAGAAAAAAAAGCATTTCCTGTTCAGTGGGCTTCCGGGTTGCATTCCTGCGCTTTTCCATAAGGTGAAGCCCGATCAGAAGCCCGGCCATTGCCACGGCTGCTATTAAAAAGTCAAGGTTCATTGCATTTTATTTCTTTTTTTGCTTGTCCGGTCTTTCAACCTGCAATCAAATCTAAAATAGGAGCTTGAACCGGGCGCGTCAAGAGACAGGAGAGCAGCGGTTTTTCAACGACCGGATCGGTATCGTTGAAGAACTGGACGCAAGCGGCATCAAGGCGGGATTTGCCGGACAGAACCCCTCGGTTTGGGTGGAACCGCGTACCTGGGAAAACAGGCGCTATACTTTGAACAAGGAAACACCTGAAATTTGCTGCGGCTTTTTTCCGGGTTTTCAGGGTGATTCAGGACTTTTTGTTTGCGACATTGTTGGTTTCCAACGGGGTCGGGGCGTGCAATAAGGCGATGAAATCTGTATAGGAACGTGTCTGGACAATATTGTCAAGCATGGCCGGGTCCCGGAACAGCCGGCTTAGTTCAGATGTGATGGCAAGCTGCTCATCAGGGGCATCAACGGGCGTGAGGACAAGAAAAATGACATGGGCAATTTTGCCGTCAGGCGCATCAAAGTCAATGCCGAGACGCGATATGCCCATCACGACCATGGATTTTTTCAACTTCTCAATCCGTGCGTGGGGAAGCGCAACGCCTTTGCCGATACCGGTGCTCATCACATTTTCTCTTTCCCAGACAGCATCCCCCAGTGCCTGTGGATCCAAACCGGCGACATTTCCGGCTGCATCGGCCATTTCATAGATTACTTCCCGGCGGGAGGCAGACCTGAGCTCCGGCAGAAAAAGTTTCGGGGATAAAAGATCGAGCAGGCGTAATTTTTTCTCCGGACGAAGGATCAGGCGCATGCCCGGGCCGCTTAGCATTGATGTGACAATGGCCATTATAACCAGGGCCACAAACAGCTGTTCGCGAATAACACCGGCTTCCAGGGCGATGATGCCGACAATGATGCCCATTGCACCCACTGAAACCATGGCAAAGCCCACAACCCAGGATTCCCGGAACGACATTTTTCCCCACCAGGCCCCGGTTGTGCCGCCAGCCAGTTTGCCCACAAAGGTAACCACCAGTATCGCCAAAACCAGCCGAAGATCGAAGTGGGCTGCAAAATTGACCTTCAGGCCGATGCTTGCAAAAAAAACAGGGGCGAAAATAAATGAAATAAAATCACCGATAATTACCCGGCTGCGTTCGCGCAGGTGGGAGGAATCACCGATGGCCACACCCATGATAAAGGCGCCCAGAATTGCATGGATGCCGATCCATTCGGTGAAAGCGGCACCCAGAAGACCCAGGACCAGGGCAAAACTGAGTTCACCGGCCGGCCACCGGGTATAGGCCTGGATAAACGGCAGTATCCTGTGAATCAGCCAGCGGCCAACCGTCAGCATCGCCGCAATAAAAACCAGCGTCAGGATAATGGTGAGCATGACAGGCGTGTGGTTTCCTGACGCTTCGCCCATAAGCCCCAGTATTATGGCAAAAATGATCCAGCCGACAATATCGTTGAAAATGGCCGCGCTGATGACCACCATGCCCAGATCGCTGCGGTAAAGATCCATGTCTATGAGGGTTTTGGCGATAATGGGCAGGGCTGAAATGGACATGGCAATGGCCAGAAACAGGGCAAATATCATGGCGTCAGCATCCGCGTGGCGGCCCAGGGCCTCGGGAATGATCAACGCCGCGGTCAGTACAATAAAAAACGGGACGGCAATACTGGCCAGACCGACCGTAAAACCGGTTTTCCCCTGTTTCCAGACTGTAGACAGATCCACTTCCATTCCTGCGACCAGCAAAAACAGCCCGATGGCCAAAGTGGCGATGGTCTCCAGTGCAATGGCGTTGGGGCCCTGCAGCGGAAAAAGAAACTCACTTGCCCCGGGAGCGATGTTGCCCAGAATCGTGGGCCCGAGGATAACACCGGCAATGAGTTCTCCCAGAATCGACGGCTGATGGAGCCGCTGGGCGATTTCTCCCAGAATGCGCGCCGTGCCCAAAAGGATTCCCAGGGAGAAAAACAGCACCATGATTTGATGGGGGTTGAGGGTCTCCATATGGTTTTTTCGCTCAGAATCTTTTTAGGCTGAAAACCGGGGGGGTTTTCAATCGCATTGGCGAACAGCTTCCTTAACCTCTGGAATGGATGTCGGAACAACGCTGACGGTTGTAATGCCGCAATTGAGTATTTTTGGGAGGGTTTCCTCCCGGCCGGCCAGTTCTCCGCAAATCGACAGGGGCATCCGGGGTGCATCACGGCAGGCGATGTCAAGCAGCCGGAAAAGGACATCATGGGTATCATCAAAATAGGCCTCAACCGCTCCGTTTTCCCTGTCGGCGGCAAAGGTGTACTGGGTCAGATCGTTGGTGCCAAAACTCAAGAAATCCGAATGCTTGCTTATCTCAGAAGCAGACAGGGCTGCTGCCGGTGTTTCAATCATGGCACCTATCTTTGGCATGGGGCCGGCCTTTGTCTGTGATGCCGCCTTTTGCAGATAATCTTTTACCTTTTGCATATCAGAAGGCAGTGTGACCATGGGCACCAGCACATGGATGTCAAAAATCCGGTTCAATTGAAGAAACACCTCCATCTGAGTCAGCAGCAGTTCCGGATATTCCAGAAGAAAGCGGATGCCGCGCCGGCCCAGGGAAGGGTTGGACTCCCGCTGCTTTTTTTTAAACGGAAACGGCTTGTCAGCACCGATATCCAGCAGTCGGACAAATATCGGCAATTGCCCGGCGTCAAAAAGTGTTTCCCGGATTTCTTTAAAAAGGCGGTCAGAATCCGGCAGTCCCTGACGAGCCATGTATATGTTTTCAAGCCGGTATAGCCCTATGCCGTCAGCCCCGTTTTTTATGGCTTCCCTTACATCTTCTTTCTGCCCCACATTGGCAAAAACGGATACGGGTTTTCCGCTTCTGGTAATTGCCGGTTTGTGAGAATTCGACAAGGCTTTGGATCTGATCTGATGCCTTTGTTCCTGTTTTTGCCGGAAAAAAATTTTTTCCTTTTTTTTCGGATTGATAATGACCATGCCTTCATCTGCATCCACCAGCGCCGGCTTTCCGGATGGAACTTTATTTGTTGCGTCCTGAATGCCTGAAACGCATGGAAGACCCATTTCGCGTGCAAATAAAGCGGCGTGGGAAGCTTTTCCGCCGACTTCAAGAACCACGGCCGATGCCTTGCGGCCGGTTAGAAATATCGTATCCGAGGGCATCAAACGGTCGGTTACCAGCACGGCGCCATGAGGCAGATTTTCCTTAAGTTCGTGAGCCCCGACACCGGCGAGAGCTAAAACAAGCCGCTGGGCCAGATCATGAATGTCGTCTGCTTTTTCTCTGGCAATTTCTGCCTCCATTGCGCTGAAACGCCGTTCCCAGCGGCCGAATACAATGCTGACAGCACTGCCGGCGCTGAGCTGTTCTTGCCTGATTTTTTTCTTTATCTCTTCCTTCAGGCCCTTATCGCTGACCATCGCCATATGCGCATGGAAAATATTCGAAAGATCTTTATCAATTTCTTCGGCTACCTGCCCGGCAACATTTTCCAGATCCCGAAGGACTTCGGCAACAGCGAGTTCAAAACGTCTCACCTCGGCTTCAGTCTCAGATATTTTTATATCCTGGATTTCATTTAAACGCCACAAATTCCTTTGATAAACAAAAGTCCTCCCCTGACCCAGGCCGGGGGAAATGGTCTTGCCGAAAAATTTCTGGTTTGGTTCTTCATCGCGCATTTTTGAACTTACCTTATCAAGTATATGCAATTCAGATATACAGGCGCCGGCCAGAGCAGAGCCTGCCTCTGGCCGGCGCCGTTTCGCAATATTTAGCAAGACGAATGCAAGCTTTATTCCATCGGCAAAGATAAAGATTGATTTACAAGATGCCGGACTTGCGTGTTGTTCCCGGGCTCAACAAAACAGGAAAGATCTGAAGCAAAATGGATTAGTTGTGTCAGAAGCAGAATATAACCATTGTCTGCCGGCCAAGCCTGTGCTTTTTTTGTGATAGGGCAACACATGTGTCAGCTTGTCTGTCACAGGAACGGCGCCGGAAATGTTCCGAAGCCTTATTCCGGTTACGTTGAAAAGATTTTAAATATCGGTGGATTCTGCTTATAGATGCCCTGCTGCTATATTTTGGCACAATACATGATAGTTTTAGGTTAGAAAGCGACAGAGCAGAAGGTCGCTAAAACATAAACAGGCGGGTGACCCACAACGAATCCGGTTTCAGGGTGATCCGCCTTTTTTTGTGCAGGGTTAAAAAAGGCATTTTGCTGGCGGCTTTCGGTTCCACGCATCCGGAAGCGGAATCGGCGTTTGAAAACATCGAGCAAATGACAAAGCAGGCGTTTCCAGATACCCATGTTCGTCGGGCATACACTTCCGGAGTTGTTCGCAAAGCCCTGGACAAAAAGGGTCAGCACCATGACTCCGTACCCATGGCCCTTGCCCGCATGGCTGATGAAGGATTTACCCACGTGGATACCATTGCCGGAGCGGAATTTCACAGGCTCAGATCAGTGGTCGAGGGTTTCGACAGCATGGACGGCGTTTTCAAACGTGTACGCCTGGGCTCTCCGCTTCTGGCAACGCCCGGGGAAATGAAGCGCGTCCGGGATGTGCTGCTCAAAAGCCTGCCTGAAGGAAGAAAATCCGATGAAGCCGTCATCTGGGTGGGCCATGAAACGTATCATCCGTCCAATGCCTTTTACCCGGCCCTGGCCTACGAGCTCCAACAAAAGGATGAAAATGTTTTTGTTGCCACGCTGGGATGCCTGGGCGGCTCCCCCCGATTTGAAGATGTCAGGGAGGAGATCCTTGAAAAGAAAATTGACAAGGCATATGTCGCTCCGTTCATGTCCGTGGCAGGTACCCATGCCGTAAGGGATATCGCAGGCATCAGAGACCATGAAAGCGGAAACGCGCATGATCACGATAACGGGCATGATCACGGCCACGACCACCATCACCATCACAAAGATCCCTGGACAAAAAGGCTTTCCCGGGCAGGCATCGAGACCGAAATGGTGCTGAAGGGAACCGGTGAATACGACAAAATCGTCCAAATCTGGCTCAACCGGCTGGAAAAAGCCATGGAGGGATTGAATTAGGCCGTTTTCCTATTGGTCTGGGGATAATTTTTTCAGGAGGGATTATGCAAACATGGAAGCCATGGCCCGGCAGATGCGCACTGCTCATTGGAGATGAGCACAAGCCTGGGGACAAGACATCAGCTGGTGGGCGGGGTCGAGTTTGCGCGGGAGGAAACAGATTCTTCACTCCACCCGGGCGGGGGCAGTCAGGTGATCATCGGCAATCCATCTCTGGACCCGGAAGACTCCTACAATGCCGATGCAGGGATCAAGACCGGGTTTAACTGTTTTACGGGTGATGTGAATGTGCATTACAATCAGGTTCATAGGCGCCGGGTTGCGCATGTCTTCCTGTGGACCGGTGCGGGACCTGGGCCTGACCTTGCGAGTGGAAAACCATCTGGACAAATACTACCGATCCCATTTGCGAAAAGACGACCGGGACTATATACCGGAATCGGGCCGCAACGTGATGACTTCAATAAAGTTTTCTTTTTGACCCGGAGGCGTGCGGATCTGAAGGCCGGACAAGCCCGCCCACGGTCGGCACCGCGCAACCGGTTTCAGAGGTTGCTTTGGCCGCCATGAACAGGGTCCGTTCAGACGGGACGCCGGCCAGAGGCAGGCTCTGCCCTGGCCGGCGCATTGTTTCCAATCCTGGTGTAAAGATCAGGTGTCATTTTTAATTGATTTTGGAAAGCAAGTCTTTGTCTTCTTTTACATGATAGGCAATGCCGCGGTAGGTTTTTTCATCAAGGTCCTGATCCTCAATGGCTTCGACCATCTTTTCCACAGCCTCTTTTCTCAAATCCTCGTAATCGGAATTTTCGGCATCGCGGATTTTTTCGGCGTAATCCGCACGGATTTCCGAGACTTCGTTGGCCGCCGCAACAAAAGCTTCAATGTCTTGGCCTTTTATGTCTTCGGCGGACATTTCCGTGTTTTTGTCAATTTCGTTTTCGTAGACATCATCAGGGCTGCTGCCGGCAAAGGCCGGGCCATAGCCCACAGTGAGCGTCATGGCTGTAAAAAGAACCAGAATTGCCATAGATTTAAAGCCTTTCATGCTGTACCTCCTTTGCTTGTTTGTTAAAATGCAATCCGTACATGGAAAAAATCGTTTCCGGATTGTTAAAAACATAAAAGCAAGCTTTATGCCATCACCAAAGTTGATGGTGCCGTAAAAAGTCCAATATCTGCGTTACGCGCAATTTCTCAGAATTTCACGTACGGATAAGTACGCTGCATTCTTCGAAATTTCGCAAGCCTTGATCTTGAACTTTTTACGGCACCATCTGAAATCAGACTTTTTACGGTGCCATCAAAGTTAAAGGTTGATTGACAGGTGCCGGTTTTGTGTGCTGTTATTGTGTGCAACCAAACAGGAGGGCCCTGGAGCAACAAGCAGGATTAGCCTCAGAAAAAACACACAACCAGTGCGTGGGGGAAATGTTCACCTTTTTTTCTGTAACACAACAAAACATGTGTCAACTTGTCAGTCACAGAAGATCCCCGGGCATATTCCGAAACCCTGTCCCTGTCACTTTGAACCTTTGATAAATATCAAAAGGTTATCTTCACACATGCCCTGCGTTTATATTTTGGCACAATACATGCTATTCAGATTAAAAAGCGACAAAAAAGAAAGTCGCTAAAATATAACAGGCGGATCACCCCCGCGAATCCGGTTCCGGGGGAATCCGCTTTTTTTTGGAATTGTTATGGCAAAACAGGGCCTTGCCGGCCAGGCCGGAAGCATTGGCGCAATGTGTAAAAAAGATCCGGAGCAAAAAAAACCGCCCATGCCCCGCGGGTCGCTCTCCTTCCGGACTTGCTGTCCAGAAATATGGCAGGACCCGGGGGCATAAGCGTGTTGTCATGAAGCGCAGGTTTTTGTATGGTGGCAGAAATCGGTCGATTTTTTTTGATTTTTTCAGGGGGCGCTTCAATGGTTGAATGGAAAGACAAGGCCGCGCACCTGGCCTCAAAATACATCAACGGCACCGGCTGCCATGTTTTTTTGACCGGCCGGGCCGGCACGGGCAAGACCACGTTTTTGCATGACATCCGCAAACGCACCCACAAAAACACCATTGTGGCCGCGCCCACGGGCATTGCCGCCATCAACGCCGAAGGCGTGACCCTCCATTCCCTGTTCCAGCTGCCCTTTGGCGCGTTTATACCCACGGACCGGCCGCCCGGGGATGCCGCTCCGGACTTTGAGCTCAACACGCCCCAGTCTTTGCGCCAAAATCTCAAAATGCACACCACCAAGCGCAACATGCTCAGGAAACTCGAACTGCTGATCATCGACGAGGTCAGCATGCTGCGCGCCGATCTGCTCGACGCCATTGACGCGGTGCTGCGGATGGTCCGAAGGCGGCGCGACGAGGTCTTTGGCGGGGTGCAGGTCCTTTTTATCGGCGATCTGCAGCAGCTGCCGCCGGTGGTCAAAAAAAACGAATGGCAGGTGTTAAACGAATTTTATGCAACCCCGTTTTTTTTCGGAGCCCGGGCCCTGCAGCAAAGCAATCCCGTTTATATCGAGCTTTCCCATATTTACCGGCAAAGCGACGAGACCTTTATTTCCGTTTTAAACCACCTGCGCGACGGCCGGCTAACGGATGGCGACATCGAATGCCTCAACCGCTGCTGCCGGCCCGGATTTGCGCCTGAAGCCGATGAAGGCTACGTGTTTCTGACCACCCACAACCGCAAGGCAGACCGGATCAACCAGGCCGAGCTGGAAAAGCTGCCCGGAAAACCGTTTGAATACAGCGCCCGGGTCAAGGGCACATTCGATACCCGCACCTATCCGGTCGAACCGGTGCTGGCGCTGAAAAAAGGCGCCCAGGTCATGTTTATCAAAAATGATCCCACAGGAGAGCAGCGGTTTTTTAACGGCCGGATCGGCACGGTTGAAGAACTGGACGCAAGCGGCATCAAGGTGGGCTTTGCCGGCCAGAGCCCAGCGGTATGGGTGGAGCCGCATACCTGGGAGAACAAGCGCTATGCCCTGAACAAGGAAACAAATGAAATTGCCGAAAAAACCGTGGGCACATTTGTCCACTTTCCCCTGAAGCTGGCCTGGGCCATTACCATTCACAAAAGCCAGGGCCTGACCTTTGACCGGGCGGTCATTGACGTGGACGGGGCCTTTGCCGCCGGCCAGGTCTACGTGGCCTTATCCCGGCTCACCTCCCTGGAGGGCCTTGTGCTGACCAGCCCTTTCCGGTTCCGGGAAATGGACCGGGACCCGGCCCTGGATGCATTTGTCCGGCAGAAAAAAGAACCCGAAGACCTGGAGCAATACCTGCACCCGGCGTGCCTGGATTATCTGGCCCGCACCGTCAGAGATGCCTTTGATTTTTCCGGCCTGGTGCGGGAAATGGATTTTCATGTGCGCACCTACACCAAGGATGCAGCCCATTCCAAAAAACAGGCGCACCTGGACTGGGCCCGGTCGCTGCAGGCGGATCTGGGGCCGGTCCGGGAGGTGGGCGGCAAGTTTTTAAGACAGCTGGACCGGATACTGGCAGACGATGGTGCCGATGGCGGCCTGGATTATCTCAGTCAGCGGGTGGAGGCTGCCAAAGGATATTTTGAGCCGGTTTTCACCGGGTTCTGCGACCGCATCCGCGGCCACCTGGCCGAACTCAAGGCCCAAAAAACCGGGCTGAAAAAATATATCACGGAAATCGAGACCGTGGATCAGCTATTTTCTGGCCAGATGCAGAAAATTGAAAAAGCAGCCGCCTTAATCGATACCTTTGGCGGCGGAAAGGAGCTCACAAGAGCCGATCTGCCCGGGACCGGCCCGGAAAAAACAGAGGCCGGCCCGGGATCCAAGGCGGCTGCAGCCAGAAAAGAAAAAGGAAAAAAAATCTCCACGAAAAAAACCGGCACCAAAACTGCAAGTCTGCAGCTTTTCAACCAGGGAAAAACCATCGAGGAAATCGCCCAAGAACGCTCGTTAAACCCCCGCACCATCCAGGGTCACCTGGCCTACTGGATCGAGCAGGGCGAAATTGCGGCCACCGACCTGGTGGCCAAGGAAGATCTCAATGAAATCCTGTCCGCCATCAGGCAGCTGGAAACCCCTTATCTCAAACCCGTGCATGAATTTTTCTCCGGCAGATACGACTATCCCGCCCTCCAGTTTGCCATGGCCTGTTTCCGGCTCCGGACCAATGCGGACTCCGGCGGAAATTGATTCCGGCGGGATGGTTCAATCACAATATTCTCCTTCACCATGTTGATGCGCCTGTAAAAAGACCGGCTGTGTATCTGCCTGGATCAGTAAATCAATTGACAACCCTGCTGCCGGGTTGCTATAAAATTTTGAACAATTACGGGGCTGAAGCCCTTTGTTGCTGTAGATTTTAAAAAACGCTGTGAACACGGCAGTTCACCGCATTTCAACAAAAAGCCGGATCCCAATTGCGGCCACGAAGGTCAGGGTTTTTCCGTGACACGGAAAAATTGTCTTTCGTGGCCTTTTTTATGCCCGAAAGATCCTCAAAGAATTTTTGATGCCGGCCAAAAAACACGGTTTGAAAAAATGAAAGGAAAAAGGGCATGAAAAAATTACGGGCAGTTTTATTTTTGGCAATTCTGATATTGCCGGCAGATGTTTTGGCCACTGAAGAAGGCAGCAGGTCTCAGCGCCTGGATGAAGTGGTGGTGTCGGCCACACGGTCGGAAATCGCTGTGGTTGATGCCCCCCAGAGCGTAACGGTGATTTCGGAAAAAGAAATCATGGCCTCTCCGTTTGAGCGGGTGGAAGACATTTTAAGATTTTCCGCAGGCATTTACAATACAAGCCATTACGGCTGGCAGACCGGCGGCCGGATCAGTCATCTGAGCATGCGCGGCACCGGCCGCAACCGTATGCTGATGATGATCGACGGGGTGCCCTTAAACGACAATTTCAACAATACCATTGCCTGGGTGGCCTGGGGACTGATTCCCCGGGAAGCCATCGAGCGGATTGAAATCGTGCGCGGGCCCACATCGGCTGCTTATGGTTCGGAAGGACTGGGCGGGGTCATCAATATTATCACCAAGAATCCCGCCAAAAAAAGGCAGAGCAGTGTTAAGGCAACAGCCGGTTCCGGCAAAACCTATGGCGCTTCCGCGTTTCATTCCCAGACCATATCCGATGCAGGTTTTCTGGTTTCGGCAGATTATGAGCAAAGCGACGGATTCTACATGGTGGATCCCGAAGGAATCGAGGCGTATACAACCAAAAGACATCGTGATTCCCTCAAAGGCTTTGGAAAAGCAACGTATATGCCGGGCGACAGAACAAATATTGTCAATACGACAAAAGGCAAGCGGCTTATGGGCAGAAAGCAGGCCGAAGAAGAGGGCTTGGCTGTGCTGTCGGCTTTTTTCTCGACCCACTATGCCAAATCACTTTTTTCGCCATCTGATGCGGCAAAAAAGTCCGCAGGTTTGCGATTTGAGATCCTTCCCCTTAAAGACCCCATGCGGGCAAAACCCGGTGATGAAATTGCCTTTAAAGTGTTATTTGATGAAAAACCGCTTTCAGGCTTATCCTTATACACGCAAAACGGGGATAAAGCCACAACCGATGCCGCCGGAACGGCCAGGCTGACCATGCCTGACACTGACAAGGTGCTTTTGTATGCCAGACATCGGATCGACGTTAAAGGCGACGATCAAAAGGATTATGAAATTTTCACCACTTTTCTGACATTTGAGGCAAACCATGAGATCTAAGATATGGCCGGTTTTTTCAATTTTGAGCCTTTTGTTTTTGTTTGCGCTCGGGCCCTGCCCGGCAGCCGCCCACGGCACAGACCACCGAATATTGAACCCGGAATCGGCCATTGCCGTGGAATTTGTCTATTCGGACAATGAGCCCCTCCGCTATGCGGAAGTTCTTGTTTTTTCTCCTGAAAACGATGAAGTTGAGTATCAGAACGGGCGGACAGACAGAAACGGCAGATTTGTCTTTTACCCCGATCAACCGGGCAGTTGGCATGTCCAGGCCAATGACGGCACCGGGCATCAGGAAAAAGTCTCTGTTGATGTTAAAGGGGGCAACGACACCCATGCAGACCTGGCTGCCACAGGCAATGATTCCGGAGACCATGTGCAGGATCATTCCCATGACCGGATCACGCGCCTGTGGGCCATTATTCTGGGAATAAGCCTGATTGCAAATATGTTTCTGGCGTTTTATCTGTCAAAAGCCCGGAGAAAATAAATCCTTTATCATAACGTGGGAAATTTGCTCATGCGAAACAAAAAGATCCTCTGCAGCATTGCCATGGCGGGCCTGATGATCCTGCTTCTGGCAATGGGTGCTGCAGCGGCAGAAAAAGAAAAGGGTAAGCTCTACGTGAATGGCTGGGGCTTTTTGTCGCCGGCCCCATTGCCGGAAAATAACCATTGAAAAAGCGCCCGCCGCCCGGATGCGTTGCGGGCGCAGTGGCGGCGGGGTTTTTTGCACTGGACAGACATTTGTGGCAGGCAAAGGAAATCTTAGGGCAATGCATATATCTGAAGGTATTTTATCGGCTCCGGTGCTCACCGGGGGCGCAGTTATAGCCGTGGCAGCAACTGCTGCGGGCTTAAGAAAACTTTCACCGGAAAAAATTCCCCAGGCGGGCCTGCTTTCTGCGGCATTTTTCGTGGCTTCCCTGGTGCACGTGCCCCTCGGGCCGGCAAGTGTTCACATGGTCTTAAACGGCATTGTTGGATTGCTGCTGGGCTGGGCTGCTGTTCCGGTCATTGCGGTGGCACTTTTGCTGCAGGCGGTTTTATTTCAGTTCGGGGGAATCACGTCGCTTGGCGTAAACACGATCATCATGGCCGCCCCGGCGGTTTTGTGCCATTACCTTTTCAAACCATTTTTGTCAAAAAGTCATACCCTTGTTATGGCCGCTGCATTTGCCTGCGGCGCTGCAGCGGTGTTTTTGTCCGCACTGATTGCAGCAGCCGCCCTGGTGCTCACGGGCGAGGCGTTTCGGGAAGTATCTGCGGCACTGGTTGGCGCCCATGTTTTTGTGATGATCATTGAAGGCATTGTCACCATGTTTTGCGTGGCGTTTTTAAAAAAAGTGCAGCCATCCATGTTAAACTTGGACTAAACTGGGTGCGCAGCGAAACCCCCTAAAAAATGAAACAAGATTTTAAGCGCCTATGATCAGCGAAATTTTTGCTTTTGGCAGCAGCCCGGTCCATCTTCTGGACCCGCGGATTCGGGTGATGTTTGCCGTTTTGTTCAGCGTGGTGACAGCTGTATCCGATCGTTTTCCGACAGTCTGCCTTGCCCTGCTGATGGCCCTTGCCCTTCCCGTCCTTGCCCGGCTGCCCCTTCGTCCGGTGCTCACACGGCTTTTTATCGTCAACGGCCTGGTCCTTTTTATCTGGCTGGTGCTGCCCTGGTCATATGAGGGGACACCGGTTTTTTCCATGGGGCCCCTGGTCATATCCCGGGAAGGGATCGGGCTTAGCGCACTGATTACCATCAAATCCAACGCCATTGTTCTGGCGCTGATTGCCATGGTGGCCACCATGCCGGTGGCCGTATTGGGCCAGGCCCTTGACCGGCTGCATATACCCGAAAAATTGGTTCATCTACTGCTGATCACCTATCGTTATATTTTCGTTATTGAAAGCGAATACCATCAGCTGCTCCGGGCGGCGCGTATTCGCAGTTTTACCCCCAGGACGGATTTGCACACCTATAAAACATATGCCTATCTTTTGGGCATGCTTTTTGTCAGGGCCGCAGCCCGCGGAGAGCGGGTTCATCAGGCCATGATCTGCCGGGGGTTTAACGGAAAATTTCTCTGTCTGTATAATTTTGCAATAAAACAAGGGGATCTTGTATGGATGCTGGTCATGGCAACCGGCTTGATTGGATTGGGGGTGCTGGAATGGGCTCCGGTGATTTGGTGATCGAACTGGAAAATATTTTTCTGAGCTACCCCGACGGCCGAAATATTTTTTCGGATCTGTGTTTTAAACTGCCAAAAGGCGCACGGACCGGATTGATCGGCCCCAACGGCAGCGGAAAAACCTCGCTTTTCCACCTGATTATGGGCCTTGTCCCCAGGACATCAGGCCGCATTGGGCTTATGGGACAGGAAATGGAAACCGAGAAAGATTTCCGCCAGGCGCGCAAAAAAATCAATCTGGTATTTCAAAATGCCGATGACCAGCTGTTTTCCCCCACAGTCCTGGAAGACGTGGCCTTTGGCCCTCTAAACCTGGGTGCCAGTGTCGGGGAGGCAAAAGACATCGCGCAGAAAACCCTTCAAGACCTGCATCTCTCCGGCTTTGAAGACCGAATCGCCTACCGGCTCTCCGGGGGGGAGAAAAAACTGGTGGCCCTGGCCACCGTGCTTGCCATGGATCCGGAAGTCCTTTTAATGGATGAGCCCACCACAGGCCTTGACGACGTTACCCGGGAGCGGATTATGAATATACTCAACTCCCTTGACAAAACCCTGCTTATTGCGTCCCATGAATACGATTTTCTGGCCCGGACCACAAAAAATATCTATAAAATGGAGCAGGGCCAAATTTTTTTCGCCGGCGATGCGGCCCGCCTCCATCCGCATTACCACATCCATGCAGCCGGAGATGTTCCCCATCAGCACGATGGATCATCCGGCCCCTGATACACTTTCAGGGGAGGGGCAAAGCTTTCCGGGCAGCTGAGCTTTTGCAGAATTCAGTTTGACGGGCGCCCAGACATCCTGGAATGGACATGTAAATCCACCTTTCACCCTGTATCTGCGGCAGTGGTCTCTGTCCATGATGTCATGGCCGAAACGCTTCCGCAGGTTAAGGTCATTTCGGAACTTTTGGAGCAGATGGCGGTTTTTCCGGCAGCGCTTCCGGTAGTGCCCGGCCGGCGCTGGTCCCGCCTTGATTGGTCAGGGAATTATCTTAAGGGCTCCGCACGCGGCTTGTCCTGTGACCTCACCGATGACGGCCGCATCAATGTTTTGTTGCCGCAAAATCCGTATCAGCTCTGATGCGGGTGGTTCGGGCAGAGAGAAAAGCAGCCCCCCCGAGGTCTGGGGGTCAAAGAGAAGATCGGTTAAAACGGGATCCAGATCCGGGGCAAAGCCGACACTGGGCTCGAAAAATTTCTTGTTGGCATAGGCCCCGGCCGGAAACAGCCCCATGCGCCCGAATTCAACGGCTGACGCGATTACCGGGACCGCTGACACGGACAGGGAAATTTCTTTTTTCGAGGCCCGGGCCATTTCCAGCAGGTGTCCGGCAAGGCCAAATCCGGTTACATCGGTGCACGCCCGCGGATAAAATTCTTCTGCGGCCAGCGCTGCGGTTTTGTTTAACCGGGTGGTGATGGCAATGAGTTCACTGATTGTTTTATCGTCTGCCAGTTTTCCCTTGACAGCCGTGGCCAGAATTCCGGTTCCAATGGGTTTGGTCAGGATGATCTTGTCACCAACAGCCGCCCCGCTGTTTTTCCACACCGCATCCGGGTGCACCACACCGGTTACGGACAATCCATACTTGAATTCCGGATCATCCACGGAATGGCCGCCCACGAGCACGGCGCCGGATTCATGGATCACTTCCAGGCCCCCGGCCAGGGTGTCTTTTAGCACGCTTTCAGGCAGGTCATCGGATGGAAAACACACGATGTTCATGACCGTCAGGGGCCGGCCGCCCATGGCGTAAACGTCGCTCAATGCATTGGCTGCGGCAATCCGGCCGAAATCATAGGCCGAGTCAATAATGGGCGTGAAAAAATCCAGGGTCTGGATCAGGGCCGTATCATGGCTTAACTGATAGACGCCTGCGTCATCCGAGGTCTCCATGCCCACCAGAAGGCGCGGATCGGTTTTGACGGGCAATTGTTGCACCACCCGGTCCAGCAACTCCGGACCCAGCTTGCCCGCTCAGCCCGAAGCCCGGGTTTTTTCGGTCAGCAGATATTTGGGAGTTGCGTTGTCAGCCATTGGCATTCCCGCAGAGTTTCAGCATTGATGGCACCGTAAAAGTCCAATATCTGCGTTACGCGCGATTTCTCAGAATTTCACGTACTGATAAGTACGCTGCATTCTTCGAAATCGCGCAAGCCTTGATCTTGAACTTTTTACGGCGCCATCTGAAAATCGACTTTTTACGAGCGCGTCAGCATTAAGATCATTAAAAACAATAAAACGGCAGCGGCATGATTGTAAAATAAAATATTTCAGGAAAATCGTAGCCGGCAATGGGTTTGGATGTAAAATGGATTATTTCAATAACATTTTAAGTATTCATTTAAAACATCGATTCAAAGCTTGTTATAGTTAATTATAGATAATCTAAATAATTTTCCAATAATATATCGATATTATCAAATTGACATCTTTTTTGTGTTTTTATAGGAATTGATGACACCGTAAAAAGTCTGATTTCAGATGGTGCCGTAAAAAGTTCAAGATCAAGGCTTGCGCAATTTGGAAGAATGCAGCGTACTTATCTGTACGTGAAATTCTGAGAAATTGCGCGTAACGCAGATATTGAACTTTTTACGGTGCCATCAATAATAACTGTCTGAGGGCGGCGGTTTCTTGATTAAAGGAAAGCGGCTGTCCGGACGCATTTCAGAGAGCAATAGATATGGGCTACTGGTTTTTGCACGGCACATGACACTTCAGCAGCGATGCTGCCCGGTGCGGGCAGCCATGGGGTGTCAGCCGGAAAACCGGTAACAGCTGATTTCTGATCACTTTTTCTTTTACCCGGTATTGACCCCCCTGCTTTATTACCCGGATTAACTCCGTCCTAAACCGAGCGCGCCATTGAAGTTTGTCTGCAGCCTGATGTTGCGCAGACTTTTCTGCCCCTGGCCCTGCCTTCCGGCCCTTGTGTACAGGCAAGGTCGCCGATGGGTCCGGAAAGCGGCTGTGTGGATTTTGGCAAAATCAAATAAACCTGAGTGAGGAGGGAAAATGCCTGACCGATCAGTTGGCAGTGTAATGATTGTCGGAGGGGGCGTCTGCGGTGTTCAAAGCGCTCTGGATCTGGCCAATTCAGGATATAAAGTCTATCTGGTGGAAAATAAGCCCGCCATAGGCGGTGCCATGTCTCAGCTGGACAAAACCTTTCCCACAAATGATTGTTCCATGTGCATTTTGTCTCCCCAGCTTGTGGAAGCCGGCAGGCACAGAAATATAGAGCTTTTGACCCTTTCTGAACTGGAGTCTGTTTCCGGCGGGGCCGGATGTTTTACCGTAAGGGTGCGGAAACGGGCCCGGAGCGTGGATGCTCAACTGTGCACCGGCTGCGGAAACTGTATTGAAGCTTGTCCTGTGCAGCAACATCAACTTTAAGAAAGGATTTCTTATGTCCAAATGGGAACCAAAAATAGCGGCCTTTTTTTGCAACTGGTGTACCTACGGCGCAGCTGATCTGGCAGGTGTCAGCCGTATGCAGTATCCCACGGGTATCCGGGTGATCCGCCTTCCCTGCAGCGGCCGGGTCAGTCCGAAGTTCATTCTTGCGGCATTCCGCAGCGGTGTGGACGGGGTCTGGGTGTCCGGATGCCACCCCGGCGACTGCCATTATATAGAGGGCAATTATTACGCCAGGCGCAAATTTGCACTTCTTAAAAATCTTCTGGAGCACATGGGAATTGAGCCCGGCCGTCTGCACTTTTCCTGGATCTCTTCGGCCGAGTCCACCAAGTTCGTGGAGGTTGCTGAGTTTGTCGTTGATTCTGTGAAAAAACTGGGGCCGGCCAATCGGATGATCAAGGAGGCGCCCGCAGCTGTTTTGTTTTAAAAGAGCCGTCTTTTTTGCGGCAAATCCCTTTTGGGGCAGAAGCTCAAATACAGGGGCAATGGTGCTGGGCACCCCGCGGTCTTCAAAACCGCCGGCTTCGTCTGAAAAACGAAGAGGAGGTTCGATTCCCCTTGCCCCTTCCACTGGCTGGAAAACACAATGAACAGGTATTTTACCATCGGGGTTGCCGGTCATGCAGGTCACGGGAAAACTGCACTGGTGCAATCTCTGACAGGCATGAAATCAGATAAAGTCAGAGAAGGAAAAGAAAAAAATCAATCCTCTCAATGTCTGATTGCCCCTTTGCAGTTTGCGTCCGGAGTTCAGGCGGCCTTCGTGGATGTGCCGGCAAATCCGTCATATCTCAAAAACATGGTCCGCGGGCTGTATCCGGTGGATATGGCAATAATTGCTGTGGCCGCAGATGAAGGGGTCATGCATCAAACCCGGGAGCATCTTCAGATTGTTCAATGTCTGGGCATTCATGCAGGAGTGGTTGTACTGACCAAAACCGATCTGGCCGACGAAGAGATCTGCTCGCTGGCTGAAATGGAAATCAACGATTTAACGGAAAACACATTTTTTGCGGATGCTCCGGTTTGCCGGTTTTCAACAGCCCGGCCGGACAAATGGGGGCACCTTCTTGAAACCATAGAATCAGGTGCTAAAAAAGTGCCGCCCCGACAAGCTGACCTTCCCTTTCGTCTCTGGATCGATCAGGTCAAGCAGTCAGCCGGTTTTGGAACAATAGTGACCGGAACCATTCTTCAGGGCAGTATCCGGGTAAATGAAACGGTGAAGATAGAACCCGAAGGCCGGCAAAGCCGGGTCCGGTTTATGGAAACCCATGGCATAAGAACAGGTTCGGCCGCAGCGGGTCAGCGGGTTGGAATCAATCTGCATAAAATCGCCTTTCAGTCGGTAAAAAAGGGAATGGTGCTCACGTCTCCGGAAACCGGAAGTGTTTGCCGGTTTATTAACGCGGAAACGGGGCTGTGGGAAAACGCCGGCCGGCCTGTAAACAGTCGAATCCGCATGAGGCTTTTTATCGGAACTGCCGTTGTAAGCGCCATGCTGGTTTTTATGGATACTGATTTTCTGGAGCCCGGCAGGAAATGTCTGGTCCAGTTTCGTCTCAACCGGCCTGTTTCATGCATGCCGGGAGACAGATTTGCAGTGTCTTTTTTAAATGACAACAGGCTGGTCGGAGGCGGGCGGGTGCTTGCGCCAAGTGATGAAAAATTCCGCAAAGCCAAAGCTTCCAGCCAGATCGCATGCCTGAAGGCCCTTCAGGAAAATGACAGCTCCGGATACCTTGGTGCAGTCCTTGACCGTTATCCGAATACACCGTTTTCCCCCGCAGACCTGGCTGATCGGTCCTTGTTCCCGGAATCCGTGTTTGAGGATGAAATCAGGCGCGGGCTTGGAAAAGACAAACTGATCCGGGTGGGTGACGGCGTGGTTAAAAGGCAGCAATATGAAAAACTGCTGCGAGAGGTAAGGGCTCTTTTTAAAAAACCGTCAGTCGGTCAAAAATCTATACAACCACGGTTTCATATCAGAGAGGTGGCTGACCGGCTGGGAATTTTGGCGGAATCGGAGGTTTTACATCATGTGATGGCCCGGCTGTGCGCTCAGGGGCATCTTTGCCTGTTTAAAGGTTATTATCAGGTTCCCGCCCATTCTGTAAGGTTGTCCGCTGATTATAAAAACCTGGCTTCAAGCGTCATGGAGTTTGCCAATGAGTGCGGATTAAAACCTTTTACAGCCGGCCATTTCAACAAAACTCACCATGATCAGTATGAAAAAGCAAGGGTGGAAAAAATCCTGCGGTTTTTGGTTTCGCAAAATAAATTGATTCCACTTGAAGGAGGAAAGTTTATCACTCCGGATGCTGTCAGGCAGATTCGGGAACGGATGGTGTCGTTTATCAAAGAGCAGGGAAAATTTTCAATCCGTGATTGTCACGATGTCTTCGGCTACGGCCGTTCCCAGGCCGTGGCGGTGCTGGAATACCTTGACGAAACAGGCATGACAAAGCGGCTGGAAAATTTCAGGGTCCTGGGCCCTGATGCCGGTTTGCCTGAATTTCAGCAGCAGAAATAAATTGATTATGGCCAAAATGCTTTAAGGAGATTTTAAATGGAACCCTTTGTTCTGGAAAAAGAAAAAAAAGAGCGATTCCTGGATCGTATTCGTGACATGGTGCCCGGCGGCGACCGCCTGGATCTTTGTCTGACCTGCGGCGCATGTGCATCAGGATGTCCGGCCACCGGCCTTGAAGGAATGGATCCGCGTAAATTTTTGCGCCTGGCGGTTCTGGGCCTTGATGATCAGATCGCCGGCCACCCGTGGGTATGGATGTGCTCCATGTGCATGCGCTGTACTCATGCCTGTCCAATGGGGATCAATATCGGGGCCATGGTATATGAAGCCCGCAATCTATGGCCCCGGGACCAGAGACCAAAGGGTATCCTGGGGTCCTGCGACATGGCCCTTCGCAATTCCAGCGGCAGTGCCATGGGCATTTCAGAGGATGATTTTGAATGGGTGATCGAAGACATCCTCGGGGAAGTCCGGGAAACCCAGCCGGCATGGAAAGACCTGCAGGCGCCTGTGGACAAAAAAGGGGCGCATTTTTTCCTGAGCCAGAATTCCAGGGAACCCGGAATTGAGCCAGAGGAAATGGTTCCTTTATGGAAAATCCTCCACATTGCCGGTGTTGACTGGACATACAGCAAACGGGGCTGGGGCGGAGAAAATTACTGCATGTTTCTGGCAGATGACCAGAGCTGGGAAAAAGTTACCCGAAACACCATAGAGTCTGCAATGGATCTGGGCTGCAAGGTGTATCTCAACACCGAATGCGGCCATTCCACTTATTCAGTGTGGATGGGGCAGAAAAAATTCAATATTGACACGCCTCTTCAGATCGAACCCATTGTGCCCCATTATGCCCGATGGATTCGGGAAGGCAGGCTAAATCCAAACTCTGAGTGGAACCGGGATCTGAAAATCAAGTTTACAGTGCAGGATCCCTGCCAGCAGGTCAGAAAAAGCTTTGGTGATCCCCTGGCCGAAGATTTGCGATTTGTTGTCAAAGCCTGTGTGGGTGAAGAAAATTTCATTGATATGGTCCCGAATCGTTCCAATAACTATTGCTGCGGCGGGGGCGGCGGTTACCTGCAGTCCGGGTATAACGAGGCGCGCCTGAAATATGGGGAGCTCAAAAAAGACCAGATTCTGGCAACCGGCGCACATTATTGTGTAACCCCCTGTCATAACTGCCATGACCAGATCCATAAACTCGCAGAGCATTACCAGTGCGGATACCATACCATTCATCTCTGGACCTTGCTCGCCTTGTCCCTGGGCGTTCTGGGAGAAAATGAACGCACCTACCTGGGAGAGGATCTGCAGGATGTCAATCTGCCGGGAGCCTGATGCCGGAAGCGTTGTCAATAACGTGTAAAAACGAATGCAATGGAGGCTCTTGTGACTCATCAGGACCAGCCCGTCGGAGCTGTAATGGTCATTGGGGGAGGAATAGCGGGAATCCAGGCTTCTCTGGATATGGCTGATTCAGGTTTCCGGGTATACCTTGTGGAGGAAAAGCCGGCAATAGGCGGGGTTATGGCCCGGCTGGATAAGACTTTTCCCACAAATGACTGTTCAATGTGTATTCTTTCGCCCAAACTGGTCGAGGTGGGCCGGCACATAAACATAGAGCTTCTGACCCTCTCAGAGGTAAATTCCATATCTGGCGAAGAAGGCGATTTTGAAGTAAGCATAACTCAGCATCCGCGCTATGTGGACATGGACAAATGCATAGCATGCGG
>NZ_JAWODO010000161.1:0-5166 GCF_046483245.1 Desulfosalsimonas sp.
GATTCCTCGGAACATGCGGCCCAGGCGGTCAATTCATTTAAAAACCACGGCATCCGCGTGGGCAAGCCGGAAATCGATCTAAAGACCATGATGGGCAGAAAAGACGAGGTTGTCCGGGCGCTTACCGACAACGTGGAAAACCTGCTCAAAGCCAACAACGTGGAGATTATCAAGGGCACGGCCGCACTCCAGGGCGAATCTGCGGTCAGGGTGGAAAAAAACGGCCAGGCACAGACAATCGCGGCGGAAAACATTTTGCTGGCCACCGGCAGCAGCCCGGCCGAGGTCAAGGGCCTTGCGTTTGACGGCCAGTTTATTGTCAACTCAACCGATGCGCTTGCCTTTGACAAGATCCCCAAAAGCCTTCTCATCGTGGGCGGCGGATATATCGGCCTGGAACTGGGCTCGGTCTGGTCGCGCCTGGGGTCAAAGGTGACTGTCGCGGAAATGACAGACCGGATTGCGGGCACGGCAGACAGCCAGTTGTCGCGCCGCCTGCTGCGGATCTTAAAGAGCCAGGGCATTGAATTCAAGCTCAAAACCCGGGTTACCGGCGCGGATGTGCGCAAAAAGACCGTAAAGGTGACACTGGACACAGACGGGGAAAAATCCGAGCAAGTTTGCGAAACCGTGCTGGTGGCCGTGGGCAGGCGACCGCTGTCTGAAGACCTGGGCCTGGAAGACGCAGGCGTTGAGACCGATTCCAATGGCTTTGTCAAGGTGGATGCCAATTTCCGCACCACTGTTGCCAATATTTATGCCGTGGGCGACCTGATTGGCCAGCCCATGCTGGCCCACAAGGCCTCGGCCGAAGGCCGGGCCGCAGTGGAAATCATGGCCGGAAAACCCGGCGAGGTCAACTATGACGCAGTGCCCATGGTCATCTATACCTTTCCCGAGGCCGCATCAGTGGGCAAGACAGAAGAGCAGTTAAAACAACAGGGAATTGACTACTGCACCGGCACCTTCCCGCTCACAGGCGCCGGCCGGGCCCGGTGCATGGGCGAAACCGAAGGCATGGTCAAGGTGCTTTCCCACAAAAAAACAGACCGGGTCCTGGGGGTGCACATCCTCTCTCCCCGGGCTTCGGACATGATCGCAGAAGCCGTGTTTGCCATCGAGTTCGGGGCGTCCTCGGAAGACATCGGCCGGATCATGCACGGCCATCCCACATTTGCCGAAGCCCTGCAGGAAGCCGCCCTGGTAACCCAGCAGTGCTCCATATACTCGGGATAGATATTTTCAGCCGCTCAGGGAAGCAGCCCTGCTGTCATGGCACCGGCCAGGGCCATCATGTATCGGGGATAAAGGCCGCCTGCCACCATGAAAACAATCATGGCAAGAGCCAGGAGCCTGAAGGGAAGGGATACAACAATGGCCCGGGGCTGTGACGCAGGTGCAATAAAATACGCGGCCTTAAGGACGCCGAGGTAATAGTAAAGCGATATCACCACATTAAACATTGCAATGATCACCAGCCACAGCAGACCCTGTTCCATGGCGGCCTTAAAAACAAGCAGCTTAGCCGTAAAACCGATGGTGGGCGGAATGCCGGCCAGGCCGAAAAGCGCCAGCAGCAGGGCCAGGGCCAGCACAGGCGCCCGTTGGTGCAGGCCGGCAAGGGCATCTGTTTTGATGTTTCTGCCGCCGTCTGCAGCCTTGACCACCACCATGAAACAGGTGAATTTCATCACCATAAGCGACAGTCCGTAAAATACCGCACCTGTATAGCCCATGGCGTTTGCACTCAATATCCCGATCATCACGTAGCCGGCATGGGCCACGCTGGAAAAGGCCAGAAGCCGCTTGATATCCTTCTGGGCCATGGCCGCGAGATTGCCCGCGGTCATGGAAGCAACAGAGAGGAAAATCAGCACCCAGGCCACCCGGTCGCCCTGCCCCCCGGTCAGGGCGATCATTCGCACCAAAATGGCAATGGCAGCCACCTTTGAGGCAGTGGCAATGTATGCCGACACCTGGTGGGGGGCGGCCTCGTAGGTGTCAGGCGCCCAGAAATGAAAGGGAAAAACCGCCAGCTTGAAAAAAAATCCGGACAAGGACAGAACAAAACCGGTAAAAACCACGGGCTCATTGATCCTGGCCGGCACCTGCCGCATGAGCTCGGCCATGTGGGCTGATCCAAACGCGCCGTAAACCAGGGCAAACCCGAAAAGCATCACGGCCGATGCTGCCGCGCCAAAAACAAAATACTGAAATGCCGGCTCCGCGCCTTTTGGGTATCCCCTGCGAAAATAAACCAGCACGTAAAGGCTGTAGGATGAAATCTCAAGGGAAATATAGATGGTCAGCAGATGCACGGAGCTTGCCAGCAGCATCATGGCAAGGGTAGACAGGCAAAGCAGCAGGTAGAATTCACTGTGCCGGTCCTTGTCCACTCCTGAAAGATCGGCGCAAAGACATACCGTAAGAAAGAACCCGGAATAGATAAGGGCCTTAAACACCTGGGAGTAAAGATCCACCTGATAGACTCCCTCAAAGATGAGGCCTTCAAAACCTGCAGTGCAGACCGTCAGCACAAGACCGGCCGCAGACAGCACCATGGCCGCGGCATAATCCCGGCCGGGACGGGCCCGGCCCAGGCAGAAAAAGAAAAACACGCCTGCTGCCGCCAGTGTATAGAGTTCGGGAATAAACAGGATCCAGTCCGTCATGGCCATACGCTCATCAATTCCGTGAAAAGGGTCTCAACGGTTTCCGGCCCGGCAAGCCCGACTGCCTGGCCCAGGGAATGGACCAGGGGAACCGAGGCGGTCTGGATCAAATCATACATGAGAAACGGCATCAGACCGAAGCCCACGATTGCCGCGGCAAGCACCGCCCGGGGCATGCCCATTGCAAAGCTCATGTCCTTTAGATGCGCCCAGCGGTCATTCAGGGGCCCAAAGCAGGTATTGCGGACAACCCGGAGCATGAACAGGGCGTTTACCACCAAAACACCCACGGATATCATTGCCAGTGCCGGGTAAACCCGGAACGCGGCGATAAAAACCAGCAGTTCGGCCCAGAAGCTGGCCAGGCAGGGCACACCGATGCCGGCAAGCGCGGCAATAACAAAATAGCTGCTGGCCGCGGGCATCACAGCCGACAATCCGCCGAGTTCGCCGATTTCCCGGGTGTGGGTGCGGTCATAGATATGCCCCACAGCCGAGAAAAAAAGGGCGGTCATGACCCCGTGGGCAAACATCTGAAACACGGCCCCGTTCACCCCGTCCACTGTCATGGTGGCAAACCCGAGGCCCACGATTCCCATGTGGGAAACACTGGAATAGCCGATCACAAACTTGAGATCCGTCTGGCGAAGGCCCACCATGACCCCGTAGACAATCCCGATGACCGCCAGAACCGCCATCGTCGGCGACCAGTACATCCAGCCCTCCGGGCACAGAAACATGCCCACCCGCAGGATGCCGAAAGCCCCGATTTTCATGAGCACGCCGGCATGCAGCATGCTCACCGCCGTGGGGGCGGCCACGTGACCCGTGGGCGACCAGGAGTGAAACGGCCATACCCCGGCCAGAATCCCGAATCCGATATAAAAGAGCAAAAAGGCGGTTTTCTGCTCAAAACCGGAAAAAGACGCATTTTCCACCAAGGCGGGAATGGAGAATGTCTCCAGGCCGGATACGGCTGCCAGATAAATGATGCCCGGCAGAATCAGGGCGCTTCCGAACAAAAGATACAGGGTCAGCTTCATGGCCCCGTACTCCCGGGCGCTGCTGCCCCAGATCACAATGAGCAGGTACATGGGAAGAAGCGAGACATCAAACCACACAAAAATAAAAAACAGGTCAAGGGCCATGAACATGCCGTAAACGCCGATGACCAGGAGGATAAACAGGGCGAAGAATTCCTTTACCCGAAAGTCGAGCTCCCACATGGAAACAACCCCGGTAAAAAACACAATCCCCGTGAGCAGAAGCATGGGCGCGGCAAATCCGTCTATGCCGTTTAAATAGGAAATGCCCATGGAGGGGATCCAGTCCAGGCGCTCCACGAACTGCATGCCCCCGGTCGCCCGGTCATATGCGGCAAACAAAAAAACCGACAGGGCCAGGGTTGCAGCCGAACACGCCGCACTCACCCATTTGACCGCCGCATTGCTGTTTTTGGGCAGCACCAGCACCAGGGCCAGCCCGCATGCGCATATCAGCAGGATCGTGCTCAAAAACGGAAATTGTGCGGCATGCATCTGCATGTTGACCATTTCCTTTAAACAACCAGCAAAATGAGTGTCAATCCGAACATAACGGCAAACGCCACCATCAGCTTCGGCTGGATCATGGCCCGGTGCCATCCCGCAGCCATGCGTCCGCAGAAAACAATCCAGCCGGTGATCATGGCCAGCGCCCCTTCGATCACCCGATTTTCAGCCCGCCGGCACCCCTCTGCAATGCCGCGGTCCAGGACCCTGTCGGTTATCCAGGCGTAAACATGATCCAGGTACCAGCGATTGGCAAAAAGGCGGCCCACGGGCCCGATTTTCTCAGCAAACCCCACCTGATCCGAGGTGCTGCGGCCAAACTCCAGCCACGCAGCAAAAATGCCGGCAATGGCCAGAACCGGAGAGGCGATATGGGCAAAAAAAGCCGGGTGACCGTCCTTGGCATGTCCGCTGTTCATACTGATAAAATCCTGAAAGCCTTGTGCAAAAAACCCCGCCACCAGGGTAATCACGGCCAGGATGACCAACACCGCATACATGGCCGCATTGGCGGAAACAGACCCGTGGCCGTGGCTGTTGGCGCCGGCGGCTTGGGTGCGGGGAAACAGGATGATAAAAATCAGGCGGAACGTATAATATGCGGTCAGAAATACACCGGCAAGCCCGCAAAACAGCCATACGGGATTGTCTGCGGCCGCCAGTGCCCCCATGACCGCCTCTTTGCTGAAAAAACCGGAAAAGGGCCAGATTCCGGAAAGCGCCAGGGCGCCGGCCGTCATGCAGACCATGGCCGTTTTCATGCGGCGTGCCCCGGCCCGGCCAATGGCGAACATATCGTTTGTATCATGGGCATGGATCAAAACCCCGGCGCACAAAAACAACAGCGCCTTGAACCCGGCATGGGTGGTGAGGTGAAATATCCCGGCCGCATAACCGCCCGCGCCAAGGGCCATGATCATGAAACCGAGCTGGCTGATGGTGGA
>NZ_JAWODO010000168.1:0-5358 GCF_046483245.1 Desulfosalsimonas sp.
GTTCATGTCGTTGGTCATGCCGTAATGGTTCAGATAACAGACCAGATAGACTTCGTCGGCGGTAAGTGGCGGCTGCGGCCGGTCTTGATGAATGATGACTTCAATGACGTTTGGGTCAGCCTCAGCTCGCCGTCAAGTGCCTTTATGTCAACGGCGTGCCCGGCATTGACGCGGCTGGGGCATATAACGCCCCGGCGTTTCTGGTGGAGTGTTCTTCGGGCAAACTGCCCGGGGGCAATGCAAAGACCTGGGACTGGTCTGCGGCCCGGGCGTTTGCCCAAAACCATCCCACCATCATTGCCGGCGGGCTGGACCCACAAAACGTAACCAAAGCCATCGGCCGGGCCGCCCCGGACGCGGTGGATGTCAGCTCGGGCGTGGAATCAGCCCCGGGCAGAAAAGATACAAAAAAGGTGCGCGACTTTATCTACGCCGTGCGCCTTTGCAAACCGGAAAATCCCACAAGGAGAATATTCTGATGTCTCATACCGGCAGCAACCAAAACATGCAGGAAAACACCGACTTTACCCGATACCCGGATGAAAGTGGCCACTTTGGCATCTATGGGGGCCGCTACGTGGCCGAAACCCTGATGCCGGCCCTGCTGGAATTAAATGAAGCCTACCGCACACACGTCCGGAATCCGGGCTTTCAAAAAGAGCTTTACGGCATGCTAAAAGACTTTGCCGGCCGGCCCACGGCCCTGTATTTTGCCGAGCGGCTCTCCCGGAAAACCGGCGGCGGGGCCATTTACCTGAAGCGCGAGGACCTCGTTCACACCGGGGCCCACAAGATCAACAACACCCTGGGCCAGGCGCTTTTGGCCCGGCACATGGGCAAAACCAAGGTCATTGCCGAAACCGGCGCCGGCCAGCACGGGGTGGCCACGGCCACTGCGGCGGCATTTTTCGGCATGGAATGCAAAATTTTCATGGGTACCGAAGACATCCGCCGCCAAGCACCCAACGTCAACCGCATGGAGCTTCTGGGCGCGGAAGTCGTGACTGTGGAATCGGGCACCGGCACCCTCAAGGACGCCATGAACGAGGCCATGCGCTACTGGGTTTCAGCAGTGCGCGACACGTTTTACGTGATCGGCTCTGTTGCCGGCCCCCACCCCTACCCGGCCATGGTGCGCGACTTTCAAAAAGTCATCGGCGAGGAAACCCGGGATCAGGCCATCAATGAAATCGGCCGCCTGCCCGATCACCTGGTGGCCTGTGTGGGCGGCGGCTCCAATGCAATGGGCCTTTTTTACCCGTTTGTCAATGACCCGGCCATTGCCATGACCGGCGCGGAAGCCGCGGGCACTGGCATTGAATCCGGAAAACACGCCGCTACCCTGGGCGCGGGCACACTGGGCGTTCTCCACGGCTCCAAGTCCTACCTGCTCCAGGACCAATACGGTCAGATCAGCGAAGCCCATTCCATTTCCGCGGGCCTGGATTACCCGGGCGTGGGCCCGGAACATTCCATGTTCAAGGACCTGGGCCGGGTCAATTACGTGAGCATAACAGATGATCAAGCCATGGCCGCCTTTTATGAACTGTGCCGCACCGAGGGCATCATCCCGGCCCTGGAAAGCGCCCATGCCTTGGCCGCGGCCATGGACATTGCCGCAAACGCCCCGTCTGACCGGGTCATTGTGGTCAATCTCTCCGGCCGCGGGGACAAGGACCTGGGAATTGTGGCCGAGTATGGATAAGATCAGTGGTCGGTGGTCGGTGGTCGGTGGCCAGAAGGCGGGGAGCAGTGATCAGAAGACAGAGGACAGAGGACAGAGGACAGAAAACGGACATCAGGGATTTTCTGAAAGGATATATGCAATGACACGGATTGAACAAACATTTGCGCGTTTGACAGGCAAGGGGGAAAAGGCCCTGGTGGGCTTTATCACCGCAGGAGACCCGGACATGGAGACATCGCTTTCCATTGTTTCAGCCATGTGTGAAAACGAGGTGGACATTCTGGAACTGGGTGTGCCGTTTTCCGATCCCACCGCAGACGGCCCGGTGATCCAGCGATCATCGACCCGGGCCCTGAAAGCCGGCATGAACCTGGGCCGGGTGCTGGAGATGACCCGAAAAATCCGGGAAACATCAAATGTGCCCATTGTTTTGTTTTCCTATTATAACCCGATCATGGCCTATGGAATCGATGCGTTTTACAAAGAGAGCGTGGCCGCTGGCGCAGACGGGGTGTTGGTGGTGGACCTGCCCCCGGAGGAATCCGAAGAGCTCACCGGCGCCTGGACCGAGGGAGACTTTTCCCTGATCCGCCTGGTGGCCCCCACCACGCCTGAAGACCGCATGCAGATGATTGCCTGCGGGGCATCGGGATTTCTCTACATGGTTTCCATGACCGGGGTGACCGGATCGGGCGGGCTGGATTTCACGCAGATCGGCGAGTACGTGGACAAACTCAAACATTCGGCAGACGTGCCTGTTTGCGTGGGCTTTGGCATTTCCACGCCTGCGGACGTGGCCGCGGTCTCTGGCATTGCCGACGGGGTGGTCATCGGAAGCGCCTTTGAGCGCACAATCGAGCAAAACGCGGACAGCGCGGATCTGCCAGCCATTATCGGCAAGCAGACCGCGGCCTACAAGGAAGCCACCCGGGGATAAGCGGCCCTGGCGGCCCTATAGCCGCCAGAAATAAAATCCGTTTTGCCGGATCGCGTCCGGATCGAGCATGCCCTTGACATCAATTAAGCATCCGCCGGGCACCAGGTGATTGAGAAAATCCTGTCCGGCCATTTCCCTGTACTCCCGGTGGGCCACGGCAATGATCACGGCATCCAGGTCATGCAGATCCGGCCATCCGCACATGGAAATGCCGTAAATGCTGCGGGCCGCGGCCGGGTCTGCCAGGGGGTCGTGGATCAGGGGGGTGATGCCGTAGGCCTGGATTTCCTCGACAATGTCGATGACCCGGGTGTTTCGCAAATCCGCGCAGTCCTCCTTGAAGGTCAGGCCCAAAATGGCCACCCGCCCGCCGATGATGCTGCGGCCGGCCCGGCACATGAGCTTTACAGTTTTTTCCACCACAAACTTGCCCATCTGGTCGTTGATCCGGCGGCCCGCCAGGATCACTTCCGGATGATAGCCCATGGTTTCGGCCTTGTAGGTCAGGTAATAGGGATCCACCCCTATGCAGTGCCCCCCCACGAGCCCGGGCTTAAAGGGCAGAAAATTCCATTTGGTGCCCGCGGCTTTAAGCACGTTCTGGGTGTCAATGCCCAGGTTGTCAAAAATCACGGCCAGCTCGTTCATCAGCGCGATATTGAGATCCCGCTGGGTGTTTTCAATGACCTTGGCCGCTTCGGCCACCCGGATGGACTCGGCCCGGTGTACGCCTGCGGTGACAATGGTGCCGTAAAGCCCGGCCAACAAATCCAGGGTCGGTTCATCGTCTCCGGCCACCACCTTGACAATGGTGGCCAGGGTGTGTTCCTTGTCGCCCGGGTTGATCCGCTCCGGGGAATAGCCCACGTGAAACCCGGTTTTCCAGGAAAGTCCCGATTCAGCCTCCAGGATGGGCACGCAGACCTCCTCTGTCAGGCCGGGATAGACCGTGGATTCAAAAACCACCACCGCGCCCTTTTTCATGTGCCGGCCCGCGGTGCGGGTGGCCGAGGTAATGGGCCCGAGATCCGGCTGGCGGGCGATGTCAATGGGCGTGGGCGCGGCCACCACAATCACGTCCGCCTCCCTGAGCCGCTCCGGGCCGTCGGTGTATTCCAGCCGCTCGGCTGAGCGCAGCTCATCCCCGCTCAGCTCGCCGGTGGGATCCACGCACCTACGGTAGCTTTCAACAATATCCGTCTTGATATCATATCCAATGGTCCGGAAATGCCGGCCAAAAGCCACAGCCAGCGGCAGCCCCACATACCCCAGCCCAATAACCCCAATCACACTATCCTTCATATCCTGCCCCTTCCTGCTCCGTTCTCTTCCCTCTGTCTTCTATCTTCCGTCCTCCGCCCTCTGTCACCCGTCACCCGCTTTTGTCACCTGTCACCCGTCACCTGCTTTTATCACCCGTCACCCATTACCCATTACTCATCACCTAAATAAACCCCTTATTACTCAAAAACAGCAAAATCTCCTGAGCCGCCTCAGCCGGGGTCAGATCAGTGGTATCAATGCGCAGTTCCGGGCTGGAAGGCGCCTCATACGGGTCATCCACACCGGTAAACCCGGAAATCAGCCCAGCCCGGGCCTTTGCATACATGCCCTTGCGGTCCCGCTTTTCGCATTCGTCAATGGGCGTGCTCACGTGCACCTCGACAAACCCGCCGTAGGACTCGATGGTGCCCCGGATTTCCCTGCGGGTGACCTCGTAGGGGGCAATGGGCGCGCATATGGCCACGCCGCGGTTCTTGGTGATCTCGCTTGCCACAAAACCGATGCGCAGCACGTTGATATTGCGGTGCTCCTTTGAAAAATTGAGCTCGCTGGACAGATTGCGCCGCACAATATCGCCGTCCAGCAAAGTCACGGGCCGGTCGCCCCGCTCCAGGAACTTGGAGTATAAAACCTTGGCAATGGTGGATTTGCCCGCACCGGAAAGACCGGTTAAAAACACCGTAAAACCCTGGCGCTCCGGCGGCGGATAGGCCCGCTGCAGTTCCCTTACCACCTCGGGAAACGTGGCCCACTCCGGGATCCTTCTGCCCTCCCGGACCCGCTGGCGGATATCGGATCCGGACAGGGAAATGGTGTCCGTGCCCGGCGCCACCTGGTCCTTGCTCCGGTACTCGTCTTCAAAAGGCAGATACACCATTTCCTCAAACGGTACGATCTCAACGCCGATTTCCGCACTCTGCTCGGCCGCCACCTGGCGGGAGCGCTCAGCAGGGTAAAACAGGCCCCCGTTTCGATCCCGGCCCGGGCTGGCATGGTCGTGGCCCACGATAAAATGGGTGCATCCGTAGTTTTTTGCAATAATGGCATCCAGCAGGGCATCCCTGGGCCCGGACAGGCGCATGGCCAACGGCAGCAGGGTCATGACCTGGGAGTCTGAGGGGTAATGCTCGGCCACGTGCCGGCAGCATCGCACCCGGATGAAATGGTCAAAATCACCCGGCCGGGTCATACCCACCACGGGCATGATCAGCAGATTGGCCCGGGCCTGGCGCATGGCCTTGATGGTCATCTCAAACTGGGGCCGGTGTATCGGATTTCGGGTCTGAAAACCCACCACCCGCTGCCAGCCCAGTTTTTCATAAGCCCGCCGCACTTCTTTGGGATACAGCCGTATCTGCTTGAAGTCAAAATGAATGGGCAGGCTGATCACCTCGATGCCCCCGCCGATGTAGTAATCCCCGGACCGGTTAAACAGGTAATCCACCCCGGG
>NZ_JAWODO010000099.1:0-12602 GCF_046483245.1 Desulfosalsimonas sp.
CATCAGGCCCAGGAAAACAAGCTCGATCATGTATGCCGGAAGCTGCGGCTCAAGCCCGGTGAGCAATTAATCGACGTGGGCGGCGGCTGGGGCTCGCTGCTTTTTCATGCAGTCAAACACTACGGTGTTACTGGTACCAACTTAAGCCCCACCATGGATCAGAACCGCTGGCTGCTGGACAGGGCAAGGCACGAAGGCATTGCTGACAAAATCCGTGTCCAGGAAAATGACTTCCGGCAGGTGTCGGGAACATATGACAAGTACGCATCCCTGGGGGTCTACGAACACGCGGGGAAAGGGCAGTTGGAGGACTGGATCCGGTCCATGGCAAAATGCCTGAAGCCCGGGGGGATCGGCCTGCTTCATTTCATCGCCCATGACCGTCCCATGGACACGGACTTTTTTATCCGGAAACATATTTTCCCCGGCGGATATCTGCCCGGTCTGACCGAGACCATTGATTTAATGGCAGTCCATGGCCTGGAAATACTCGATATTGAAAATCTCCGCCGCCACTATGCCCTGACCCTGGATCAGTGGGCGGCAAGGTTTGATGAAAACTGGGAGATGATAAACAGCTTTAATCCAGGGCTTTTTGACGAACGCTTCCGCCGGACCTGGCGGGCCTATCTTAATTTCTGCGCCGAGTTTTTCCGGACCCGAAATTCGGTTCTGCGGCTCTACCAGATTACCTTTTGCAGGGGAAACACCACGGATTATCCCATGGACAGGGGGTTTCTTTACAAGGCATAGATACGCATTGAAAAGATTTATTTACAGTTTATGCCGGATTGTCATGGGATCTGACGGGGCCGGCTTGTCATGCCAGGGCATGTGCTTTCGGTAATACAGGCGCATGGCTTCAAAAATAATCCGGGGCATGGTAAGATGGGGCATTACCGGATGGCGCAGCAATGCCCGGAGATGGGCAGCCCGGGTCAACTCCCTGCCCCTTGTCCGCAAACGCGCCTCAAATATTTTTTCCCCCTCCCGCACCAGGTGGATGGCAACATCCATGGTTTGCCCCGGCGGAGTGCAGAAAAAATCGTATCGGCCGGCCATATTGTTAAACGGCGATACGTGAAAAGCCTTGTCAGCGGAATATTTCCGGATTCCCGGCCCGGGCGTGCCCGGGTCCGCGGGCTTGGGCAGATACACGTGCCGCTCTCCATACGTATTGCTCACCTCGGCCACCAGGCGGGCTACTTCGCCCCGGCGGTCAAAACAGTAGTAGAAGCAAACCGGGTTAAAAACATAATTAAAATAGCGCGCGGAGGTGACCAGCATAACAGTTGCCACCTGCGCCCTGTCTGCTTCGGGCAGCAAATCCAGAAGTTTTTCCTTTATGCAGCCCGGCCGTTTCTCCAGGTAATCGGCATCATTGATGCTTGCGGGCCGAAGCCGGTTGTAGCCGAAAAGGGGTAGTTTTTTCTCCAGCAGGGCCAGTTCATCAATGTCTATGCCGTACATGTAGACCGGGTAGCGGAAGTGATGATACACCGGCAGATGCCGGGTATGTTCCACGAATCCTGTATAAATTTTTGATTTCATAGCTCAATCCCGAAATCCTGTCCCACGGCCGCAGCCGACATCACCGCGTCTTCATGAAAACCGTAGCGGAAATAGCTGCCGCAAAACCAGGTGTTGTTAACCCCGTTTAAACCAGGTAAATGCGCCTGTGTGGCCGCAGCGTCTTTGTCAAACATGGGATGCGCGTAATTTAGATCCGCGATAATATGCCCCGGCTCTATGGGGTGAGCCGGGTTCAGGGTGACGCAGTAGTGTTTTTCTGATGCCAGCTGCTGTAGCTGGTTCATGTAATAGGTCAGGGTTGCAGGGCCGATGTGGCTTTTTTCCGGCCCCTGCCTGTAATTCCAGCAGCCCCAGGCCGCCTGCAGGGGCGGAAGGCAGCTGGTGTCCCGGTGCAGGATGACCCTGTTTTGCGCATACTGCCAGGCCGAAAGCAGCCTTGTTTCGGCATCGGAAGGGTCTGCTATCATTTCCAGCGCCTCGTCTGCATGGGACGCGATCACCACCTTGTCATGGGTGGCTTCCGCCTCGTCGGTCCACAGCCGCACCCGCCCGTTTTCCCGGGCGATTTTTCTCACCGGACAGCCGGTGTGCACCATGCCCGGAAACGTTTTTAAAAACGCGTTGACGTACTCATGGCTGCCGCCCTGGATTGTATACCAGCGGGGCTGGCCGGAAAAAGACAGCAGCCCGTGATTTTCAAAGAACCGGGCAAAGGTTTGCGCCGGAAAATCCAGTATATCCCGCTGGCCGGTGGACCATATTGCGGCACTTATGGGTGTGACGTAATGTTTTGCCAACGCGGCGGAAAATCCGGCCTGCTGCAGATATTGGCCAAGGGTTATATCCGTCAGGCGGTTTTGCGCAAGCCATCTCCGTGTTGTTTTGTTAAACCGGTCGATTTCAAACAGCAGGCGCCAGAACGACGGGCGCAGCAGGTTTTTTTTGTCTGCAAAGGGCCGGGTGGTGTTGTAGGTAAACCCGATGCCCGGGTTCCAGTAAGTAAATGACATGGCGCTTTTTAACCGGGGTACGCCCAGTTGGTCGAGAAAACGGATAAAATTCGGGTAAGTGCGGTCGTTGAAAACAATGAACCCCGTATCCACGCATGCAGCAGACCCGTTGCCCTCATCGACTTTTATGGTATGGGTGTGGCCGCCCACATACCTGTTTTTTTCGTACAGGGTCACCCGGTGGCGCCGGCCAAGCAGGTATGCGGCAACAATGCCTGCCACTCCGCCGCCTGCCACTGCAATATCCAGGTTTGTTTCATTTACCATGGCTGCTCCTTTTTCTTAGCGAGTCCGCGGGAACCAGGGCACAAAAGCGTTTGTCCGGCGGATGTAGGCCTGGTATTCAGGGTTATCGGAAAATTCGGTTTCCTCCATGAGCGTCACACCGGTGAGCCGCAGCAAGGTGTATGTAATAACCACCGGGCTGACAATGGTCAAAAATCCAAGGGGTGCAGACAGCACCATAACAAAGATGCCCCACCAGACAAGGGTTTCGCCGAAATAATTGGGGTGCCGGCTGTAACGCCAGAGGCCCTGATCCATCACCCGCCCTTGGTTTTCCTGTGCGGACAGAAACCGCCTAAGCTGGTAATCGGCAACAGATTCAATTACCAGCCCGGCAAGCCAGATCAAAAAACCGGCCGCATCCAGCCATGTCAGGCGGGCGGGCCGGGAGGCAACCTGGCCGTACTGAACACCGATGGCAATAATCCACAAAAAAAGCGCCTGCACCAGAAACACCCTGTAGAGGCTCACCAGCCAGAATCTTTGCCCGTATTGCGCCCGCCAGGCAGCATACCGGGGATCTTCGCCCTTGCCCCGGCTGCGCCCGGCAATATGGATAAACAAACGCATGCCCCAGACGGTAACCATAAGGGCGAGCATGAGCTTGCGCATGAAAAACCCGTCTGCCTGGGAAAACGTCAGCCAGGCAACGAGCACGAAACCCAGCCCCCAAAGGGCATCGGCGATGGCGGCATTTTTGAGCAGCAGACTGATCATCCAGCCGGCAGTCATAAACACGGCAGCCGCTGACAGATTAACTGCAAAAATAATAATGATTTCCAAGTCAACAAATTCCTTTTTATCCTATGCTTATCCGCTGCCTATCCGAGGACACGCCCTGGAACCAGCGGATCCTCCACCGCCCGGCCTGCGGCCCGTTCTTTGATGGCCCCACGGATGCGCAGTTGAATATCATGGCTTATGGGGTAGTAAAGAGCAATTAAAATGGCTATTGCATTGCACAGGCAGGGAACCATAGCATACAGCACGCGCAACGTCAGAATCACGGAATCGGACTGAATGACTCCAGGTCTGTAGCCGGATACCCCGAGCAGGGCCAGCCCGGCACCTACACCCGCGGCTGCGGCCAGTTTTTTGGCAATTGACCACAGGCTGATATACAGCCCCTCCCGCCGGTCGCCGGTAATAAGCTCATCATAGTCGATCACGTCGGCCTGGATGGCCGAAGGGATTGCAAGTGTCGCCCCGAAACCAATGCCGGATAGAAACACCAGGATACCATATAGCATCTCATCTCCCGGGCCCAGGAAAAATACCCAGAAAAACGCGCCGGTGTTAATGGCCATGGAAGCGATCCAGGCGGCCTTTTTACCGGTACGGCGCGACAGATACACCCACATGGGCAGAAAAACAATGCCTGTGACAAAATAGAGGGCAAGGAACAAATCCGCCGCAGAAGATTCCAGCACATACTCCACGTAATACAGAATCAGGGTCGCCGGCAGGTTGTTGCCTATGGCGCTGATGGTGTATGCGATCAAAAGGATCCGAAACGGCCGGTTGGCAAGGCTTGCGCGGAGCCATAGACCAATCCGGAGCTCTGATCGTTCTGCCGGCCGGGGCCGCTCCCGGAAAGCAGCCACGCACCATGCGCAGGCTCCCAGTATCAGGGGGATATATATCAGGGACAGGATAAAAAAGGTCTGCCGTTCACCGGCCGCGCTGTCGGCTGTCCCGGCGGCCCACCGGACTGCGCCCGGCATTGCCGCGGCAATAACTGTACCTGCAATCAAGGCACCGTCGCGCATTGAAAACAGGGCTGTGCGCTCGTTATAGTCAAAGGTCAGCTCCGGACCCAGGGACTCATAAGGGACAATGACCACGGTCCAGAATAAAAACAGGGCAAATATCATGGCCATGAAATACAGCCCGGCCGCATCTGCGGCCATTTCTTCGGGCGGGTTGAACAACAGCGCAATGGCAAAAACCGTAAGCACGGCACCCGCGGCGATAAGCGGCCGCCGCCGACCCATGGGCGTCTGCAGCCGGTCTGAGAAAATGCCGATCACCGGGTCGGTAAACGCGTCAAACAACCGGACAATCAGAAGAATGGCCCCCAGAGCGGAGATGTGAACCCCAACCACGTCGGTGTAGAACTTCGGAATATAGACGTATACCGGAATACCCACCACTGCCAGTGAAAATGCCGGGGCGGAATAGGCTGCCTTTGCTGCGGCGGAAAGCTTTCTCACTACCGCTCCCTTCCAAGCATTCGATCCCTGAAAGTTTCGTCTATGGGGTTTTCACCGAGCCAGATTGCAAAAAACGCAGAAGCAAAGGCTGCGCCTTTAACCCCGCCCAGAAGTTCATCATTTAACCACAGGCGGGTTCCGCTTTCGGGGGTGTATGCAGCCGCATAACGGTCCCCGGGCGTGATGTCACTGTATAAGGTGTTAAATTCTTCGATTTTCGGCAAAACAGTGGCAAAAAGATCCGGCGGGACGTTTTTTTTTATCATTTCCCTGGTGGCCTCGGCAAAGTCGCCGGCCTCGATGGCCTGAAAATAATGAAGCACCAGGCAGCGGGCCGACTTATCATCTGTGGCCTGGTCCGCGGTTTTGCCCTCCTGAAGATAAAATGCCCCTTTGTATGCCTTGATAAAGACCATGTAGCGTAACACACCCGTGCCGCGGAGGGTAAGGGTATGGCCGTCAATGGTTTTTTGTTCAGCAAAGTCAGTTCCTTGAGCACCGGCTGTCTGAACCGGTATCAAAAGCCATGCCAGCAGGGCAGCAATACACACATTTTGTTTTGTAGTCAACACAAGTCCTTTCCGGGACGGTTTCTGCTCAGGGGAACCGGATTTGCACAATACGCAATCCACATTTAGATTAAAATAATCATGACGCCACAATTATCTATCCTGAACTGAGCTCAGTTTTATTCTATGAAAAGGAAACCCGAATCATGAGCTATTTTTTTTCCGCCGCGTTTTTCAAGGTCGCCGGCATTGCCATTGTGATTTTTATCGTGGCCGATATGCTTTGGCTGGCTGTTATTGCCCGGGACATTTATTTCAGGCAGATGAGCCATCTGGCATCCGTTGAAAAAGGGCGGATTGTGTTTAACCTTCCGGTGGGGATCCTGGCCCAGGTTATCATTGCCCTGGGCCTTGCGGTGTTTGTCTCCCTGGCGATCATGGTGGAAAACCGCCTTGCTGCAGCTGTTTGCACCGGCGCGTTTGCCGGGTTTGCCCTTTACTGCACCTATGATCTGACCAACCTGTCATTTGTTAAGAACTACCCGGTGTTTATTACCGTGGTCGACATCGCCTGGGGAACCGCCCAGGGTCTTTTTGCCGGGTTTTACGTGTTTTATCTAACCCGGTTTTTCGGGCCGGATTTCTGATTTCATTTCTGATGCCCTGGCCGTTATTCAATCAGAATTCAGCTGTAATCTGCGGCCCTGCGTTTGAAGTTCACGATTTGAATGCAGGCCACCAGGGTTCTCCGGCAAATCGTGGGGTGTTTTAAAACAGATTATACTGGCATCCGCGTGAGCAGGGCTTATATTTTTCAGAAAATAAATTATAATGCAGGAAAAGGAGGCAGTCCCATGAATGATGTGAAGGATTACTGTGACAATTCGTATAAGCGGCTGATCGGTTTAAAGGCCGGTTTATACGATGTTATCGTAAAGGCGGAAGAGGTTTCGGATTCAACTCATGCAGAAAGTGCCAAACGATTAAAATCTCTGGTCGACAGTATTGAAGAAGGCCTTGAGGAGCTAAAGAATCAATGTCCCGCGGATTGGGCCCCGAATAAAAAAAGGCTTGATGAGAACATGGCCAGGCTCTCCGAGACCCTGGAAGAAATTGCCGATAAGCTGCAGGTAACTGTACCCGACAGCACGGCATGGATTTAACCGGATTAGATGCCGGGGAAAAAGTGCGCTAAAACCGGGGGCATAAGCTGGAGCACTTTCTGCAAAATTAATGCTTGTGCCCGGTTCATTAAATATACCGGCTCATAATTTAAGACAGGGTCTACCTATCGCCTGGGTGGGAATAAATCTGGAATCGAAAGAATTTGTAAAACAAAAAGGGGCTCGGAATTGTTCTGACCAGTCATCGCCCGGCCAAGTATACTCAACGCTTTTTTATCTTTATTTTGCCAGGTATTCTTCGACTATCCGCCGGGCAATAAGAGGAGCATTCCCACCTGCCCGGTTATTGATGAGAATGCTGGTTTGCGTATCTTCCTGAACCGCTTTTTCGATAAGCTCGACTGTATCTTTGATCATAGCGGTTTGGAGCATTTCATCAACTAGTTTGTCGAAAGGATGGGCCCGGGCATAAGCATCTTCGTATCGGGTGCCCCGCGGTGTCATAAGACGCACAATCCTCTTTTTTCCGGAATTGAAGATCCTGCCGTCAGCCTTTGCCAATTGCTTTTTCAATGACGGCAGCCATGTCCAATGAGACAACACCTGGCCCACACCATACTTTTCCAGAACTGCAAACACCGGGGAACTCAGATATGCTTCAGTCCGAAACTCGATGTGATATCGGGTGTCCTGGGGAACGGATTCAAAAAACCGGTCTAGATCCTCCGCCATTTTTTCGGCAGGCCTCCTGTCCTGTTTTCGCTGATATTCCTGCTCAAATATCAACCCCGCAAGGCTGGCACCCAGAATCGCGTTGGCGGGCTCATAGAAACGCTTTGTAAAAATTTCCGGGTCAAGGTAAGTTTCGTTTTTAATGTATTTGCCGCTACGCCGGATCTTTTGCGCCGATATGATCCGGGGCACCTTCATAACCACCTTGTCGTTCTCTGTAATATGCTGGGCATAAGTTTTGAGCACATGGAAGTTTTTGGCCGGCTTACCGTTTTCCTCAAGCAGCGGCGAATAAAAAGTGTAATCGAGTTCCAGCACAGGAAAGTGCTCAAAATATTCCTCCACGCTTTCCACCGGCAGGACTTCCTCCTGAAAGGTCTTGCCACCCACCTTGTTTGACCTGCGGCTGATCCGGCCCTCATAGCGTTTTGGGGTATAAATCTGACCGCCCCAACCGGCATAGCGATCACTGGCCGTACCTATGAGTACATTGGGATGCAGATGCCGGAATCGGAATTTTTCTATCAGTGCCTCGTTTTCAGTTTTTTGGTCGGTGGTTTTTCTCATGGGGGCAGGAACTCCTTTATTTATAATACTGATGTCGTCTATGATCTGGCAATATGCATTTGAATGGCATTATAGCAAAAATGCATTTTAGCCGCCATTCTTAAGACTAAGATCCAACAAATCTGGAATGCTGCCCGGGTTATGGCCGCTATGTTGCAATAAAGACCTCAGATAAGGGCGTGTGTACTTGCCGAGTCACAAGTTGCCATTGAAATCCCAAATCGGTTCAGGTATCTATTAGCATGACAATCTAGAGAAGAAATTGATTTAATAGCAGCATGTTCAAGCATGCTGAACATCGCAAAGGATTTGGTTTATAATTGCCCTTACCGGCCGTGAAGTAGATATCTGCGGCTGTCCGGACGGAGAGGAATTTGCCGTGTTCATGCCTGAAACCACAATCTGCGGGACCATGGTGGTTGCAAAACGGGTATTTGTGCCAGGTTCGGGAAAGTGCAGAGCCCACAGGAATGAACACCGGTTTATATCAATGGCAAACAAGAGGGTCCTGTAGAGCAGAAAACCGTATGCAACCCAGGGCCGATTCGCCCAGAGGTCTGCCTTTTGAAAAAAATATGGCACATCATCAAGCAATCCGCCCTGTCCATGAATAATCTTGCGCCGCCCAGCAGCGACGAGCTTTTTGCCGTGCGGCAACGCTTTTTGCGTTACCTGCTCTATATTTCAATCTTTGCCTCGTTTCCGGCAATGCTGATTGCAACAAAAGAGGCCCTTGCAATGGGAGACCGCTTTTCTCCAGCGTTTTACCTGGGTCTTTTCATTACGGTATTGTGCATCACCGTGTTTCAAAACCGAATCGGATTTGCCTGGAAAACCATCATATTTATAAGCGCCTTTTTTGCTTTAGCCGTTCATAATCTCCTATGGTTTGGTTTCAGCGGGGCGGGCATTGACATCTTGCTCATTGTTTGCGTGTTGATGACCGTACTTTTGGGCCAGCTTGCCGGAATCCTTACCCTCATGGCAGGTCTTGCCGCCATTGTAGGCGTGGGGGTTGCAATGAGTACCGGGGTTACAAGCGTTGGCTTAGACCTAAACTATCTTTCCGGCCAGATGATTTCCTGGATGACGGCAGCCGGGGTGTTTGTCCTGCTTGCTGGCGCCGGGGTCCTGATACCCGGCAAGCTTCAGGATGAATTGGGGCAGTCCCTTGAAAAGAGCAAAACACAGTCTGACCAGCTTTCCAGGGCCAACCGGGAACTGGAAAATGAAGTTGCAAGGCGCAAGCAGGCCGAAAATGAACTGCGCCTGCAGGCGCTTGTGCTGGATCAGATTCAGGACCGCGTTACAATAACGGATATGGAAGGCAGTCTCTCCTACATAAACGAGGCTGAAAAACAAGCCCTGGGTTATGCCCGGACGCCCCTTTGTCAGGCATCTGTGACCCTTTTCGGCAAAAAGGGAGATTCGGACTCGACAATGTTGCAGATATTGGAAAAAACCCGGGAGCAGGGACATTGGCACGGCCGGATCGCAAATCGCATACCCGGCGGACCGGAGGTTTTTTTGGATTGCCGGACCCAGGTGGTTTACGGGCCGCAGGGAGATCCGCTTGCCATGTGCATTATCGCAACTGATATCACTGAGGAGGTGCGGCTGGAAAACCAGCTCAATCAGGCCCAGAAGATGGAGTCCGTAGGCCGGCTTGCAGGCGGGGTCGCACATGATTTCAACAACAAGCTTTCCGTTATAAACGGGTATGCCGAACTTGCCATGGAAGCGATTGACCATTCAGACCCCGTGCACAAAACCATCCAGGAAATTCACACCGCAGGGAAACAATCCGCGGATATCGTTCGGCAACTCCTGGCCTTTGCCCGGAAACAAACCATCAGCCCGATACTGCTAGATTTAAACGACACCATTTCCAGCATGTTAAAAATGCTGCAGCGCCTGATCGGTGAAAATATTAGTCTTGCATGGCACCCCGGCAACAATTTGCGGCCGGTAAAGATAGATCCCTCCCAGGTGGATCAGATCATGGCAAACCTTGCTGTAAATGCCCGGGATTCCATATCCGATGTGGGGAAGTTGACTATAGAAACAGACAATATAATGGTTGATAAAGATTACTGCAGGGGCAACCCGGAGGCAATTCCCGGGCAATACGTGATGCTGGCAGTCAGTGATAATGGTCACGGAATAGAGAAAGAGGTTCAGGAACGTATATTTGACCCTTATTTTACGACTAAGGAAGTTGGAAAAGGGACAGGCTTAGGTCTGCCCACAATATATGGCATTGTGAAACAGAACAAAGGCTTTGTAAACGTATACAGCGAGCCCGGGGAGGGAACAACCTTCAAATTGTATTTTCCTGCCCATGAAGAGACAAAGCCCTCTTTGTATTCCGCGGAAGAGACCACCGGACAAATTCCAACAGGCACGGAGACCGTTCTGGTTGTCGAAGATGAAAAGACGATACTGCAAATGTCGAAGCAGATGCTCGAAAGATTGGGATATACCGTTGAGATCGCTGCAAATCCGTTTGAGGCATTAAAGCTTTCCGAAGAATATGTGGGAACCTTACACCTTTTGATTACCGATGTGGTCATGCCGGAGATGAACGGCCGGGATTTATCGGCCCAATTGGTCAAAAGCCACCCTGGTCTCAAAACCCTTTACATGTCTGGCTATACTGCCAATGTGATAGCTCATCACGGGGTGCTTGATGACGGGGTGGAGATCATCCAGAAACCATTTTCCTTGAGAGATCTGGCTCTGAAAGTGCGGGAGGTTCTTGAGCAGGAATAGGTTTTTTGCATGGCTATGTAAGTGCACCATGCTGTAGACGGAAGGCAATATTTCCGGGGCGCATGTATGCTGCACCTTGAGGCTGGCAATACTCTCCGGCCCCGAATGTGAATTATTGGAAGTACATAGAAGTATGCACTGAAGGCTGCTTTTCATTGCAGGGCACAAACGGAACCCGATAAAAATGTTTTTTTGGTAAACCAATAAACTAACAAGTCAATTCTTCGCGATTGCGCAAGCCCTTGATCTTGAACTTTTACCTTGCCGTCTAAAGTGACTTTTACGAGACTTTCAACATGCGTATTTTGCTGATCTTGTTTACAGGGTATTTTTTGGTTGTTCTTCTTGCCGCATTGGCTCAGAGGCATATGCTATACTTTCCTGACACAACACCACCTTCCAGCGACAACCTCCGGCCAATTAATGGTCCAGCTCTTGAGGTGTGGCCGAAAATTTACGATCCGTCGTACCGCGGTTATATCAGCGCTGAATCTCCTGCAGACCTCCAAAGCCGGGGAACGGTTGTAGTGTTTCACGGTAACGCCGGCAGCGCCCGAGACCGGCACCATTATATCAGCGCACTGGAGAAACGGGGATACCGGGTGGTCTTGGCCGAATATCCAGGCTACGGCGGCCGGGATGGAATACCCGGCGAAGCGACTTTTATTTCCGACGGTATTGAAACCGCACGTCTTGCACTGGAGGCGTTTGGCGGCCCGCTGTGGATATGGGGTGAGTCGCTTGGCGCCGGTGTAGCTGCTGGAGTAGCGGCCGATAAGGCACTGCCGGTCGCAGGCGTCGCTCTGATCACTCCATGGGACAATCTGCCGGATCTGGCGCAGGCGTTGTACTGGTATCTTCCTGCCCGCTGGCTGATACGTGATCAATATGATAACCGAGCTAACCTGAAGGGTTACCCGGGTCCGGTTGCGGTATTGATTGCCGAGCGCGACGAAATAATCCCCCTTAACCATGCCCGTCGTTTATATGACGCACTGACTGCACCCAAACGGCAGTGGATATTTCCGGGTGCCGGCCACAACAGTTGGCCGATTGATTCGTCAGCCTCGTGGTGGGATGAGGTTTCAAACTGGCTGGAGGAAAAGCGTGTCCCATCTGCTTCATTTAAAAAAGATCCGCCTACCGCCTCTCCTCCCTGAAAGAAGGACTCTTACGGCGCAGATGATAAAAGTTCACCCCTCAAACAAGGAGACACTATGACCCTTACAAAAACTGAAATTATCGATCAAATCACTGAACTTGGATTTTCCAAGAAACAATCAGCTGCGCTTTTCAAGACCCTTCTGGAAATTATAAAAAACAGCCTTGAAAACGGTGAAGATGTCCTCGTCTCAGGTTTTGGAAAATTTCAGGTGAAAGATAAGGCTCCCAGGCGAGGAAGAAACCCGGCAACTTATGATGATATGTTTTTAGATGCCCGCAGGGTGGTTACTTTTAAATGCTCCGGAAAGCTGAGAAGGCGGGTTAATGGGGCGGAATAGAGAGTGAGCCCAACTCTGCGGGCAGGCTTGGCAGCAGAATTTTCGTTTATTCCGTGGAAACATGGTTTATCCCAGCATTTACCGGAAAACCCAAATAGCTGTCGGTCTCAATTCTTGACATTGTCTCTTATACATATATAGTGCCTGAATGAAAACCAGGTTTTCGTTCAGGAAATCCGAAATCCGAAGCTCGAAATTCGAACCAATGACCAAAACCCTAAATGCATCAATGACAGAAACATCCTGTTTTAAGCTGTTGGTTTTTATCATTTGAACATTCGATATTCGTATTTGTTTCGGATTTCGGATTTCGATATTCGGGTTTTGGCTGAACAGGGTTTTCGTTCAGCCACTA
>NZ_JAWODO010000125.1:0-3572 GCF_046483245.1 Desulfosalsimonas sp.
TATCAGGCAGATGAATTACGCCGACACCCCTTTGACCGGCTGTTTCAAAGGTTGCCTGTCCCAGGGCGGCCAAAAAGTCTTTGAACCCGTATTGGGCATGAAGCTCCAGTGGGCACGCAAAAGGCAGCTCCGGCATGCGGCCGGCAACCGGAGTTTCTGATTCTGTCCATGCCAGTATTTCTTCCATGTCGGCAAGGATTGTGGGGTTTTGGGAAAGTCTGTCAAAAGAGTCCTGCAGGGAATTCATACCCAGGATGTTTCCTTTTTCAGCCCATATCCGGTAGTGGATCATAATGGCTGTATTGCCGGCAGCCGATATTGCCTGATCAACCTGCCTGGTTTTCAAAAGCCCGACAATTTTCCGCAGCCGGGCGATCTCGGCTGGACCGTTGGTAAATGCAAGGCGGATCAGTGCGTTTTTCAAGCGTGTGATATCCGGGTCTGACGGTGACTCTGTCAGGCCGGCTTTTGCCTTCCAGGCAGACCAGGTTTCCCGGATCAGCAGGCGCTCCGGTTCATAGTCATGGTATTGGATAAAATTGCCAAAGGTCAGGTGCTGGCCGGTTTCATTGGAAAATGAGCGGAGGCGTTCCGGCACCTGAACGGCCAGGTTTTTCAGATTTTCCCGGATATTTTTCAAAACATGGCGGCGGGAAAGGCGGTCAAGCTGGATGGCGCAGCCGGGCGGCAGATGGGGAAAATCCTGTTCCACTTCTTGGTCGATGGAAAAGCGGTGTTTTGGCAAAAGCGCTTTTATCTTGGTATCCATGCGGTATTTGCGGTGGGCCTGGCCGACAAAATCAAGCACTGTCAGGCAATCTTTGCCCGGGCTATGGCGCAGACCCCGGCCGAGCTGCTGAAGAAATACGGTCAGGCTCCGGGTGGGGCGCAAAAATAAAACAATGTTGATATCCGGCAAATCCACCCCTTCACTGAGCTTGTCCACGGTGAACAAAAACTTAAGCTGCCCGGATTTTAGCTGTTCGAGCAAAGGTTCGTAATGGCCGGGATCATTGCCGGAGACATAGGCGGCTGATGCAAGTCCGTGCTTGTGAAACATTTCCGCCATAAACTGTGCGTGCCGGATGGAAACGCAAAAGCCGATGCCTTTTACCCCCTCCATGTCCGGTTCATAGCGGTGAAGGGCTGAAAGGATGGCATCAAGGCGCTGGCGGGCTTGGATATGATTGCCGGTGTAAACTTTTTCCATTTCATGTGTATCGTATTGGCCGTTTCTCCAGAACCGGTCATCTGAAAGCGACACCGGATCGGCCACACCAAAGTAGTGAAACGGACAGAGAAGTTTTTCTTCCAGGGCTTCAGGCAGGCGGATTTCTGCTGTAAACCGGTTGCCAAAATCAGCCAGTACGTTTTCGCCGTCCATTCGTTCCGGTGTGGCCGTAAGGCCAAGAATTATTTCAGGGGAAAATTCTTCAAAAACCGGGCGATAGCTCGATGCAGTGCCGTGGTGGGCTTCGTCGATAATGATAAAATCAAAAAATCGTTGTCCCACTTGTTCCCATAAACGCCTGCTGGCGAGCATGCTAACGGTGCAGAACAAATGATCAAAGCGTTCGGCCTGGTAGGTGCCGCCCAGGATGTCGCCGAAGCCGGCATCATGTAAGACGTTTCTAAAGGTTTCCTGCGCCTTTGTTAAAATTTCCACGCGATGCGCAACAAAAAGCAGTCGCGCCTGTCTTTTTTTCCGTTCATAAAAGCGCTGGAAGTCAAATGCGGCGATAACGGTTTTTCCGGTGCCGGTGGCGGCCACCACGAGGTTGCGGGTAAGACCCCGCACTTGGCGCTCTCTTTCCAGGGTTTCCAGAATACGTTCCTGAAAAGGATGGGGCCGGAGATCGAAAAAAACCACGGATTGGGGCTGTGAATGCCGTGCCCGGCTGATAGCGCTGCGCAAGGGTGCGGGGTCATCCGGGTCAAAAGGAACAAACTCCCGGCTGTGCCAGTAGGTCTCAAACTCAGCAGTGAATTTTTCAAGGATATGGGCCATGTCCCGGGCGGTTACTTTCAGGTTCCATTCCAGGCCGCTGGTGATTGCGGCATGGGACATGTTGGCCGAGCCGATATAGGCGCTGGAAAAACCCGAATCGCGCCTGAAATGGTATGCCTTTGCGTGGAGGCGGGTGCGCTCTGTATCGTAGGATACGCGAACGTCTACATTGGGCAGCTTTGCAAGCCATTCTACTGCAGTTGAGTCCGAGGCTCCCATGTAGGATGTGGTAATAAGGCGGACAGGGACTTTGCGGTCCCGTAAATCTTCAAATGCCGGTATCAGCAGGCGCAGGCCGGACCATTTGATAAAAGACACCAGGATATCTACGCTGTCGGCAGATCGCATTTCAGCGGCCAGTTCATGAACAAGCTGGGGATCCGAGGGCGATCCGGTAAAAAGACTGCTTTCCGAAACAGGCGTATGCGGGCGGGGCATTCCCGGTGTGCCGTAATGCGGCGGGGTGATTTCAAGTAGCAGGGATTTTTGGTCTGGAACCAGTTTTTTGTTTTCCGCATCAAGCCCGTTTGAAAGCTGCTCAAGAATCAAATTGCACAGGGCAAGCCGCTTTTGCGGATCTGATTCTTCCCGCAGCACCTGTTCCAGCACTTTTGCCACAAAATCTGCATAACGTGCGGGCTGCTCTTCCGGGTCCAGCTTTCCGATTACGGATCGCAGTTCAGGGTATTTCTGCAGGATGGCCTGCAGCTGTTTGTCGATAAGCGCATCATAAATGCCGAAGGCCGGCTTTGATGTCATCGGGCGGATTCTCTCAGGCAGCTATGCTTATTGGTGTTTTTTCGCATTATAACCCTTGTTTTCCAATGCAATACTCCAGGTAGGATTTGACAACAGCCACATCTGCTTCTGCCCATTGCAGACCCGGTAAGTGGTCATGGGTGGTCCATTGAACAGCCCGGTGTTCTTTGGGTGCAATGCGCCCATTGGTTATCCGGCAAACAAACGGATGAAGCCTGACATGCAGATCCGGGTAAGAGTGCGTCGACTGCTGCAGAGTGGTTTTAATCTGTATTTCAACGCCCAGTTCCTCATTGATTTCCCGGATTATGCAGTCTTCTGCAGTTTCTCCCGGATTGATTTTCCCTCCGGGAAACTCCCATTTAAAGGGCATTGTCATGCCGGGGCCGCGCTGGGCTGCCAGAATCCACCCGTTTTTTTCTATAATTGCGCAGGTAACCTCTATTGGGCGACCGCCTTCCGATACCTTGCTGTTTTTGCGGTGTTCAGATATGTCTTCTGGCATATGACTATCGCTTTGCAATTCCTTAGGGTGATAATGTTCTGGCCGGCAGAACTTGTGAAAGTAAATTCAATTTCGCAGATTATCCTGTGTTTGTAAAGTCCGGGGCAAACCTCCAATTCGGGGGACACCATAATGATTTTTGGGACGGAACCGGGGTCGGGCCAAAGAAACCTGTTAAAATAATGTGGAATAAACCAAAATTAAAGCCCATTTTCAGCTCTATTCCAGGCTTTTTGTTGCCAAAAACCGCATTTTAGGCATATTATGAAAAGGGTCAAGTTTACTCTTGACTCATTTTTC
>NZ_JAWODO010000001.1:0-8492 GCF_046483245.1 Desulfosalsimonas sp.
CCCTGGGTCCCGGCATCGGCACAGCGGATAGCACAAAGGAACTTGTGCGCACATTAATAGAAAAAAGCCCTGTGCCTGTGGTGTTGGACGCAGACGGCATAAACTGCCTGGCCAAAAACCCGCAGGCACTGGCCGGAAAAAAATCAGACGTGATACTTACACCCCACCCCGGGGAGATGGCAAGGCTTACAGGCACTTCCACCGAGCACATTCAGGAAGACAGGATTGCCGCGGCCAGGGATTTTGCAGAAACACACAAGGTTTACCTGTTGTTAAAGGGCGCACGAACAATCGCAGCCTGCCCGGACGGGAAGGTTTATGTAAATCCCACCGGCAACCCGGGCATGGCCTCAGGAGGTATGGGAGACGTGCTCACCGGAATAATAGCCGGATTCACAGCCCAGGGAAAAGACGCGGAGACAGCATGCCGCATGGGCGTCTACCTGCACGGAGCATCGGCTGACATGCTTGCGCAAAAACGCGGCCCTTTCGGCTACATTGCAACAGATGTCATGCACAATATGCCTGAAACCATAAAAGCCGTCACTGACGGCACGTTTACGGATATAGCCCATGAGTGCCGACCGATGCTGTGATCTATCCGTGAAAACCCGAAGTTCAGCAGAAACATTTGAGCTCGGGCGCCTGATGGGCAAAAATACGGCCGGGCCCTGCACCATAGGCCTACTGGGCGACCTGGGAGCCGGCAAAACAGTTTTTATCCAGGGCCTTGCCAGCGAGGCAGCTGGCAGCGGGCGTGGCCCATGAGATCAACAACCCGCTCACCGGTATTCTGATGTATTCCAGCATGGTGCTGGAGCATCTGGAATCCGGCAATCCCCTGAGAAAGGACCTTGAATGCGTTATCGAGGATGCCAACCGGTGCAAGGAGATCGTCAAAAGCCTGCTGGTCTACAGCCGGAGTACGGATTCGCGCCGTCAGATCATTCATATCAACAAGCTGGTGGAGCAGAGCTTCCGTCTGACCCGGGACCAGAAGATTTTTCGCAATATCTGCATTCAAAAAGAGCTGGCCGATGAGATGATGCTGATCAACGTGGATACCAACAAGCTCAGTCAGGTGATTATCAACCTGATTATCAATGCCGCCGATGCCATGGGCGGCAGGGGTGAACTCACTGTGCGCACTTATCGGAACAAATCGGCCCAAAAGGTTTTTCTGGAAATTGCCGATACCGGCCCGGGCATTGCCGAAGAAAATCTCAACAAGATATTTGACCCCTTTTTTTCCACAAAGCCAAAGGGCAAAAGCACCGGCCTGGGCTTAAGCATTGCCTACGGCATTGTGGAGCAACACGGCGGCCGGATTTCCGTTAAACAAACCGGGCCGGAGGGCACAACGTTTCTGCTGGAACTGCCCCAGTATATCCCGGCAGAAAGTTGATGGCACCGCAAAAAGTTCAATATCTGCGTTACGCGCAATTTCTCAGAATTTCACGTACGGATAACTACGCTGCATTCTTCGAAATTGTGCAAGCCTTGATCTTGAACTTTTTACGGCGCCATCTATAATCAGACTTTTACGGGCGCATGAAAGCTAAGAGGAAAAAATGACGACAAATCAGGACCATGAAGAATTTATGCAAAAGCCTTCCCGGAATCCGGATGCTGAAGGCGACATAACGGTGCGGGGAAACGTTGAGGAGATTTTTTTCCAGCCAAGGGTGCTGGTCATCGATGATGAGGAACGGATCCGGGATGCCTGCGACCGCATGCTCACCGAGGACGGATTTGAGGTGGCATGCGCCTGCAACGGCGAAGACGGTCTGCAGTTAATCCAGGAGGCCCACTTTGACATCATTCTGCTGGATCTGATGATGGCGGGGTTATCGGGTTTTGAGGTGCTCACCCGGGTCAAGTCCCTTCATCCGGATACGGTGATCATCGTGATTACCGGTTACGCCACCATTGAGCACTCCATCGAGGCCATGAAAAAGGGAGCCTTTGATTTTCTGCCCAAGCCTTTTTCCCCCGAGGATCTGCGGCTGGTGGTGCGAAAGGCCATAGAGTTTATCCGTACACTTCAGGACATTTCCACGGAAAAGTCTCGCATGCGGGTACTGATCAACCTGCTGGCCGACGGCGTGCTGACTACTGACAATCAGAAGAAAGTGGCCCTGGCCAACCCGGCTTTTCTGAAAATGATCGGCTCCACCCGCACAAATGTTCAGGGCTGCCCGGTGGATGAAATCGTTACCGATTCCGCGCTGCTGGAAATGATCGATCAGGCCCTGGGTCAGCCCTCTGGCAGTTTTGCCGAGATCACCGAAGAGATCCGGATCAAGGGAGATTCAGAAGACAAGGAAACGATTCTGGGTGCCACATGCATACCCTTTCGGGACCGCCTGAACCGGAATCTGGGCACGGTGACCGTGTTAAACGATATTACCACCCTAAAGCATCTGGACCAGGTCAAGTCGGATTTTGTGTCCATGGTGGCCCACGAGATCAAAAGCCCTTTGAATTCGGTGCTGATGCTCCTCGATAATGTAAAATCCGGTCTGGCCGGCGAGGTCAACGAGAAGCAGACCGAAATCCTGGGCCGGGTCACCGAGCGGATCAAATCTTTGACTTCGCTTTCGGCTGAACTGCTGGATCTGGCCAAAATTGAATCCGGGCTGATTCACCAGGAAAGAGAAGAGGTGGATATAGCCGCACTGATGGCAGAGCAGGCGGATTTATACAGACCCAAGGCAGAAGCCGGATCCATTGACATGCAAGTGCTGCCGGTCGATGGGCCGGTGACGGCAATGGGCAATCGCACCAATCTTTGCGAAGTTATGGCCAACCTGATCTCCAATGCCATCCGCTATACCCCGGAAGGCGGACAAATTCGGATTTCTGCAGGGGTTGAGGACAATTTTGCGGTTTTTTCCGTGGCAGACACGGGATTCGGCATTGACCCGGAGGAGAAGGAGCGGATTTTCCAGCGTTTTTACCGGGTAAAGACCGAGCAGACCCGGCCCATCAGCGGCACGGGCCTGGGGCTTGCCATTGTCAAAAGCATTGTTGAGGCCCATCACGGCCGCATCCAGGTTGACAGCCAACCTGGTCAGGGCAGCACGTTTCGGGTATATTTGCCCAGAATGCAAATGTAAACCAACCCGGGGGGATTGGAAAACCTGTTCCCTGAAAACCTGGACGGGTTGAATCGAACCAGTGGAGGATACAGCATGTTTAAAATCGTAAAACGAGAAACCATGGCTGATGACACGGTTGTCTTAAACGAAATCCAGGCGCCGCGGATTGCGGTCAAGGCCCGTCCCGGCCAGTTTGTCATCCTGAAAGCCAATGAGACCGGAGAGCGGATTCCGCTGACCATTTCGGATCTGGACCCGGAAAAAGGCACCATCACGGTGATTTACATGGTGGTGGGCAAGTCCACGGCCCTGTTTCAGACCCTTGCGGTTGGGGACGGTTACCAGGACGTGATCGGTCCCCTGGGAAAGCCTACGGATATTGAAAAGCTCGGCAAAGTGGTCTGTGTTGGCGGCGGTACGGGTGTGGCGGTGCTGTTTCCCATTACCCGGGGCTTTAAGGAGGCCGGAAACGAGGTGGTCAGCATTATCGGCGCCAGAAACAAGGACCTGCTGCTGCTTGAAGACAAGATGAAAGCGGCATCCGATCAGCTCCATGTGTGCACGGATGACGGTTCATACGGGCATAAGGGCTTTGTCACCGAAGTGTTAAAGGATGTCCTGGACAATCACAAAGTGGACCTGGTTGTGGCCATCGGCCCGGTGCCCATGATGAAGTTTGTCTCCAAGCTCACCTATGAATACAATGTCAAAACCCTTGTCAGCCTTAACCCGATCATGATTGACGGAACCGGGATGTGCGGCGGATGCCGGGTATCGGTGGGCGATGAAACCAAGTTTGCCTGCGTGGACGGCCCGGAATTCGACGGCCACAAAGTCGATTATGACGGACTGATGCAGCGGCTCAATGCCTATGCCCAGGAGGAAAAGGTCGCTTACGAACAATACTGCAAATTGCACCAAACCTGATGTATGAACAGGGCCTCCCTGGAGGCAACGGAGGAAGCAACATGACACAAAAAGCGTCGAAAAAGGAAAAAATCCCGCGTCAGCCCATGCCGGAACAGGCCCCGGAGGTGCGGCGGCGAAATTTTGAGGAAGTCCCACTGGGATACAGTCCGGAAACGGCTGTGAAAGAGGCACAGCGCTGCTTGCAATGCAAAAAGCCCGCCTGCGTGACCGGGTGCCCGGTCCAGGTGGATATCCCCGGGTTTGTGGGCCAGATTGCCGAAGGCAATTTTGAAAACGCCATTCAGACCATCTGGGGCAAAAACAGCCTGCCGGCCATCTGCGGCCGGGTCTGCCCCCAGGAAATTCAGTGCGAGGGCGAATGCATCCTTGGCAAAAAAGATCAGCCCCTGGCCATTGGCAACCTGGAACGGTTTGTGGCAGACCGTGCCCGGGAGGAAGTCGCCTGTGAATTTCCGGCAAAGGCGGCGCCCACGGGCAAAAAAGTGGCCATTGTGGGCTCCGGGCCCTCCGGGCTGACAGTGGCTGGCGACCTGCTGCTCAAGGGACATGACGTCACCCTTCTTGAAGCCTTCCATAAACCCGGCGGCGTTCTGGTTTACGGCATCCCGGAATTCCGCCTGCCCAAGGAAATCGTGGCCTGCGAGGTGGCGGGCCTTGAAAAGCTGGGCCTGCGAATTGAATGCAACAACGTGGTGGGACGCACCGTGAGCCTGGATGAATTGTTTGAGGACGGCTATGATGCGGTTTATATCGGCGTGGGTGCCGGCTTGCCCAAATTTCTTAATATCCCCGGGGAAAATCTCATCGGCATCTATTCGGCCAACGAATACCTGACCCGGGCAAATTTGATGAAGGCTTACCGGTTTCCCGAATACGACACGCCCCTGGCCAAGGGCAAAAACGTGGCGGTTCTGGGTGCGGGCAACGTGGCCATGGACTCGGCCCGAACGGCCATGCGCCTGGGAGCGGAGAAGGTGCGTATTGTCTATCGCAGAAGCCGAGATGAGATGCCGGCCCGGGCTGCGGAAATTCATCATGCCGAAGAAGAGGGCATTGAGTTTTATCTTCTGACCAGTCCCATTGCCTTTATCGGTGATGAAAACGGCCGGGTGGTGCAGATGAAGTGCCTGCAGATGGAACTTGGTGAGCCTGATGAATCCGGCCGCAGGCGGCCGGTTCCCGTTGAGGGCTCCGAGTTTCTGCTCGACTGCGACCTTGCGGTGGTGGCCGTGGGCGCTGACGCCAATCCCCTGCTGACCCAGTCGGATCCCGAGATCGCCCTGAACAAATGGGGCTATATCATTGCAGATGCCAAAACCGGCAAAACCACCAAAAAAGGCGTGTGGGCCGGCGGCGACATTGTCACGGGCCAAGCCACTGTGATCCTTGCCATGGGAGCGGGAAGAACCGCAGCCGACTCCATCCATGATTATCTGACAATCGGCTGGTAGGCCCCGCGTTTACCGGATGGAAAGCATTTTTTGGACAGCTGAAAGCGCCGGGTTCCGGATTTCTTCCGGAACCCGGACTTCGCCGGACAAGTGCGCCAGGGTTTCGGCCACATGCTCGGGGGTGATTTTTTTCATGTCCGCGCAATACATTTTTTCCGAAGCCGGATAAAACCGTTTGCCTGGATTGGCTTTTTCAAGGGGATAAATCAGGCCGGTTTCGGTTCCCACGATAAACTCGGTGTGCGGTGATTGCCGCGCGAACAAAAGCATTCCCGAAGTCGATGTCACTACGTCGGCCATGGCCGTAACCTCTGGCCGGCATTCGGGATGGGCCATGAAAACAGCCCCTGGATAGCGCCGGCGGACCTGGTTTACCATCTCCGGGGTCAGCTGTTGGTGATAGGGGCAGTACCCGTTCCATGCGTGAATGGTGATGCCGGTTTGTGCCGCGGTATAGGCGGCCAGGTTCCGGTCCGGGGTCATGAGGATTTCATCTGAATCCAGGCTGCGGGCCACTTTCACGGCATTGGCCGAAGTGCAGCAGACCGTGGAAATGGCCTTGACCGCAGCCGGTGAATTCACATACGTGACCACCGGCATTTCCGGCAGGGTTTTGACTTTTTCGGTCAGGGCCGCAGGCGTGACCATGTCGGCCATGGGGCATCCGGCATCGGGCTGGGGCAGCAGCACGGTCTTGTCCGGGCAAAGAATGGATGCGGTTTCGGCCATGAAGTGCACTCCGCAGAACACCACCACATCGGCACTGGTTTCAGCGGCCTTTATGCTCAGTTCCAGGGAATCGCCGCACAAGTTGGCCAAATCCTGGATTTCCGGCGGCTGATAATTATGGGCCAGGATCAGGGCGTTTTGTTTTCGGGCAAGGTTTTTGATCTTTTGGATAATTTCCGGGTTCATGGTGTCCTGTTTTCTGCTGCTGGAGCCAATATTGTTAGCTCCGGGTTTTGGTGCATGGAATCGTATTAATTTTCCATTTGGATGACATCTGCGCCCGCCGGGATCTCAAAGTCAAACAGCCGGTCCGGCATTTCCGGGTGAAATTCCACATTTTCAAATACAATCCGGGTGATGTCGCCATAGATGTTTTCCGTTGTGACCTTCTCGGTTTCAAGGCTTTTGCGGTTGACTTCCATGTAGATCTGCTTAAGATCGCCCTGCTGCCTGCGGGGAATCAATTTGATCCGCCAGGACTGGTCATCGGAATTTGCAAGGGAGGCCTCAAAAACGTCTGTGATGCGGGTAATGTCGGCCAGAAAGCTTGCTCCCCGGCCGCCGCCGAAATGCCCGGCTGCATCGCCCACCACCACCTGGCGGTCAGCAGGACGGTGAATCCAGAGGGTGTCGCCGTCTGTGACAATAAGATAGGTCTCGGGCGCCTCGTATTGCCAGCGCATTTTTCCCGGGTGTTTGAACCAGGCCCGGCCTTCGGCGCTGTCGGTGATGTCCATGGCTTTGAGGGTGGATTCCTGGCGGAAATTTGCGGTGAAATTTTTTTCCCCGTAGTGATCGTTTAGTTTTTCAATCACCTCCTCCACGGTTTTTCCGTTCGCAGCATCCTCTTTTCCAACCGCCGGCGGCACGCCTGCTGACAGACAGAGCATGCAAAGAACAGCAATGATGGAAAACCATTTTTTTGTCAGCATTTGCGGGTATCCTTTTTGGGTTTTTTGGTTTTGGGAACTTGATCAACATCTTTGGTTTATAGCCAATTCATGCGGTCCGTGTTTGGCAATGGCCGCTGATATCCATATTTATTATTTATTATAATGCAAAAATGGATGTTCTGTCATGTTTTTTGCCATGTAAAGTAAAATCCGGCAAAAATGTCAACCGCATTGTTTTTCCCACGGGCAATCGCAGGCATGCATTTTTTTCATGGTCGACTGCCGGAGTGACTGCCGGCAGAATATTTGCATCCGGGGTTGTGCCGCCCTTTGTACAGGGTGGCCGGGCAGGTGATTTTTTTCTTTATTTCAGGCGGTTTTGCCGGCATTTGTTGCCGGTTTTTTCCTTGACTTGGGGTCTGCCGGTCTGATAGATAAAAACTTTTTATCAAAGGAAGGCTTTCGGCACATCCAATTGACCGGATGCTCAGTATAAATCAAAGGCATTTTACCCTAGTTTTGCTGGTTTAAACCAATATATCAGGAGGTACGTTATGCAAAGAAGGATCGCAAAGGCAGCTGTTGTGGGTTCCGGGATCATGGGGGGCGGAATCGCCGCCCTGCTTGCCAGTGCAGGCATCAAGACCCTGCTGCTGGACATTGTCCCGTTTGATCTCTCCGATGAGGAGAAAAAGGATCCCAAGGCCCGCAACCGGATCGTGGAAAAGGGCCTCGATGACGCCATCAAGTCCAAGCCGCCGCTTTTTATGGACAAAAAAAGCGACCCGGCACTGGTCACCACCGGCAACCTCGAAGACGACATTGACAAGCTCGCCGATGTTGACTGGATCGTGGAAGTGGTGGTGGAAAATGTGAAAATCAAGCAGGAGCTGTTCAAGAAAATCGACAAGGTGCGCAAAAAGGGCACTGTGGTCAGCTCCAATACTTCGGGTATTCCCTTAAAGGAAATGTCCCAGGATCTCAGTGATGACATGAAAAAGCATTTCCTGGGCACCCATTTTTTCAACCCGGTGCGCTACATGCACCTGCTGGAGATTATCCCCGGTCCGGACACAAGCCAGGACGTGCTTGAGTTCATGGCTGATTTCTGTGAAAAATACCTGGGCAAAGGCATTGTCTGGGCCAAGGACACTCCCAATTTCATCGGCAACCGCATCGGTATCCAGGGCATGGGCAAAGCCATGCACGCCATGCTTGAGCACGGCCTGACCATTCCCGAAGTGGACGCCATTTTCGGCCAGCCCATGGGCCGGCCCAAGACCGCTACATTTAAGACCGCCGACATGGTGGGGCTCGATACCATGTATCACGTGGCCAAGAATTGCTACGACATGTGCCCGGACGATGAAATGCGCGACACCATGGCC
>NZ_JAWODO010000169.1:0-3855 GCF_046483245.1 Desulfosalsimonas sp.
TTTCTGCAGCTGATGGGAAAATCGCCGGAAGAGATCCAAAATGCCGACGGCCTGGGCCAACTGCTGAAAAATTCAGGGGTATCCTACATTGCCATTGACGAAAAAATATACGTGGAAAAGGATGCCGACCACCGGATTGTATCGGGGCTGGACATCAGTGACACGGATTTTGTCCGATACCTGCTGGGCGAAGGCTCCGCGGATCAGCAAGCCATTGACCAGGTTCGGGAAATGGCCGCCGACCCGGGCTGGTTTGCCCGGGTGTTTGAAACCGGCGCCCGCTACCTGCTTGAGCAGCACGCGGATGCAACCCGGGCCGATCAGACCCGGCTGGCCGGCCATATGCTCGATTCCCTGGCGGGGTTTTCAGATGCCGACACGGAGCAGATTCTAAAATCCATTTCAGAAGCCTTTGAGCAAACCCCTCAGGACGTGGGCTCAGCAGATCCGGCAGATACCATCAGCAAACTGCTGGACCAGTACAAGCAGGCAGCAGAGCCGCCCTCTCCCCCGGGCCGTCCCAAGACCGTCAAGGAGGCCCTGTCCCGGATTTTAAAAGGCGATCACTCCTCGTTTCTGGATCAAAAAACCGCAGCTGCGCTCCCCAGGGCAGCCATGCAAATGGCCCAGCAGGAAAAACACGATATGCTGGCGGCCCTGACCGCGCAGATGGGAAAAGCCCTGCTCGATGAATCCCCGGAGGTGCGCTGCGCCGTGGCACGGATCATGGCCGAAACCGATGAACAGATGGAGGTCGCAGACCGACTTGATCAGCGCATTGCCATGTCGAAAAAACTCGTTGAGTGGATCAAGGCCGAAGACCGCATTTCAGATGAATATAAGGAGGTGACCCGCCGGCTGGAAAACCTGGCTGAAACCGTCATCACCCAAAAGGACTCAGCATCGGATGCCGAACACATCCTCGAGGCCTATGCCCTGATCCGCGACGGCCGGCTTTCCAAGCCGGAAGCCATCCAGGCCCTGGCCGCAAACATGCTCCAGCATCTTTCCACGGACCAGATTCTGGAGATGGTGCTCAGCAAGGCGGGAAACACATCAGACACTGGGAAGGAAGACATCCGCACCTTGGTGATCCTGGGCTCGACCACCATTGAACGCCTGCTTGACCGGCTGCGCGACAGCCACAGCATGGCCGAGCGCAACCGGATCGTGCAGGCCGTCTCCCGGATGGGCAATGCTGCTGTTCAGCCGGTGGCAGACAGGCTCGCCCAGGGAGGCCCGTGGTTTTACATCCGGAACCTGGCCCTGCTGCTGGGCCGCATCGGCGGGCCGGAGCAGCTGAGCCTGCTTGAGCCCCTGCTCACATACCCGGATTACCGGGTGCAGCTCGAAGCGGTCAAAAGCATTCAGGCCATTGACGGCGACAAGGCCGGGGATATGCTGCTAAAGCACATCCCGGTGGTAGAGCCCCAGCTGGCCGGCCATATTGTTTCGGTCCTGGGCGCCATTCGATATCAGCCCGCAGCCCCTTATCTGATCAACCTGCTGGAATCCAAATCCTTCTGGCAGAACAAGGCGGTGCGCGATGAAATCCGGACAAAGGCCTGCGAGGCCCTGGGCCGGATGCAGGCGGCAGAGGCGGTCTCCGCCCTGGAGAAAGTCGTGCGCACCCGGGGGTTTTTCAGCGGATATCCGGAAAATATCCGGGCAGCAGCGGCAAAAGCCCTGTCCCAGATCAAACGCGATTAAAAAAAGCCATTGCAAAAAAACAGCCCGAAACTGCATTGCGCAGTTCCGGGCCTTAAGATCGGGTCAGTGCAGGTGTTTAAACCCCGGCCACATCCTTGCCGCAGTGCTTGCAGACTTTTGCGCGTTTTTTGATGATTTCCGCGCAAAACGGGCACTCCCGGGTAAAGTGGCGTTCATGGATTTTGGAAATGGCCTCGTTGCTTTTCTCCTGGAGCAATTCATTGCCGAAGCGCCGGTTGTTGAGCACTTCCAGGGCTTCCAGGCCCGCGATGTCCCCTGCCATTTCAGCAGCCTTGATCCGCACCCGGGCCGGTTCGGACGGATCCAGCAGCATCTGTACGCAGGTCACCGAATCCTTTGACACATAGCACTCAGACAGGATGGAAAAGCCCTTTTTAATGGATTCCTTGAGCCTTTCCTCTGCGGCCATCACCTCGTCGTCAATGATCTGGCCCTGGCCCCCGATGGAGCTGAAAACCGGCATGATCTCGAAATTGCTGCCGTGGGGGCTTTTGATGCACCGGTAAGATGCTCGCTGGGCATAGTTTTCCCACATGTTTTCCCAGCCCTCGATAAACAGCGGGCACTGGTCGTTAAAGCACACATACATATAGGGCGAGTCCCAGCCCAGCCCGTCGCCAACGGCAATAGGCGGGATTTCCCATATGCTCATCTCCTGGCCGCAGTGCGGGCAAGCCGGCTTTTCCTGCTCCATGATCTTTTCAAGTACCTGTTCCTTGGTCTCAAACATTTTTCTGATCTCCTTCTATGTTAGGAAATCCCGGGAAATTATTTATCTTCCAGGGATTCGTTGGACGGGTCATCCAGGGGCTCTTCCGCGCGGGGCTGCTTTGCCGGTGCCTGGTCAGCCGGGGCTTCGTCATCGAGCAGATCCTCGATTTCCACGGAGTCTTCTTCTTCGGTTTCAACATCTTCTTCCTGGCGCTGAAACAGCTCCACATCATCAAACACCAGTTCCACAGGGTCGCCGGGTGCATCTTTTTGCTGGTAAAGATCAGCCACCGTGTCAGCGATTTTTTCAATGTAATCTGAAATCGGATACAAATTGGGCGTGCGCAGGGTGTCAACCAGGGATTTTCGGCCTTCGTCCACGGCCGTTTGAATCTGGTCCTGGTCATAGGACTCCTCGCAGACCAGGGAAAACATGTCCTTGCTGAGCTCGGCATATTCCTGGATGGTCAATCCGCCGGTTTCACTGTCTTTTGAAATTGCATATTTCTGTTTCATTTAAACGGCTCCTGAAGAACTTGTGCTGTATGGTCAGACATTTACGAATAAAATCCAAAATCCGGAAAATCTCCTGAAAAATCCAATGAAATCCTATAATAAGGCATATATAACTCCTGTCAATACACAACACGCACCCCGGCTGCCAAAACCCCAAAAAACCATTGACCCGGGGATTTGCGCTCTGATAGAAAAGACCTGTTCAAGCCGGAGGGATGGCCGAGTGGCTTAAGGCGGCGGCCTTGAAAGCCGTTGAGCGAAAGCTCCGTGGGTTCGAATCCTACTCCCTCCGCCATTTACCTTTGCAGGCAAATTGCCCGGGGTTTTTTTCGGTTATTGCAAAACGGCTTCATCTCTGATGTCCGGGCAAAACCAAGTGATCCTGCCTTCTTGACAACGCTCGGCAGGGCTGGTATGTAACTTGAATAATAATCATTTTTGCAGCACATTTGCGGAGAGATGGCCGAGTCGGCTGAAGGCGCTCGCCTGCTAAGCGAGTATGGGGGGAAACCTCCATCGAGGGTTCGAATCCCTCTCTCTCCGCCAATATCAATAACTTAGCCCGGTCATTTGACCGGGCTTTTTTGTTCTTAGAGGAGCTTGGCCACCACTTTGGCCACCACTTTGAAAATTTTTAGGCTTTTCCAAGGGAGCTTTGATTGGCATTAGAGGGGTATAAGATTCTGGCCACCGATTCTGGCCACCGATTCCCAATTTAATTTTCCAAACCCTCATTATCCTGCGCTGCCTTCTCAAGTAACTCTGCATATCCTTCGCGAGCCAGTCTTCCGTAGATATACCCTGCCTCTTCCACAAGCTTACCAGGCGGCAAGGCCCCAGCATTAAATCCAATGCGATAAGCCACAATATATTTTTTTGTACCGAGTTTAATAGTTG
>NZ_JAWODO010000043.1:0-3525 GCF_046483245.1 Desulfosalsimonas sp.
GCCTGGGTAAGGGTCGTGTATTTGGGGGCCAGGGGCCGGATTTTGCCGCTCACGGAAAAAGGGGACCGGCCGTCTAATTGGCCGTTTACGGTAAATTCCGTGACATTCTCCGGATCCAGCTCCACATCGGCAATACTGGCATCCATGGGCTCCAGCCGGGTGGCAAAGGGCGGAGAAACCGAATGGTCAAAAAAGGCCAGTTCACCCTGCTGCATTTCAATTTTTCGGATATCGGCCTGAAAAGACGGCTTGCCGGATTGCTGCCCGTCACCGGCGCCGGCCGGCGCTTTTTTCCCGGAAACGTTTTTCCTATCTGTTCGGGCATCATCTGCCGCCTCGTCTGAACCCCCGCCATTGCCTGAATCGCCGCCGGCCAGCGCGGGCGGAAATATGCGGCCATCTTGTTCAAAACCAAAGGTGAACACCGGCTTTTGAAGCAAAATCCGATCCATGGACACGGCAGTGGTATCCGCGGATTTGGCCAGGATGTTTTCAAACCCGAGCTGATCAAATGCCAAAAACGGCCTTCCGGTCTCCGGGTCTGCAGCAGTGAAATCCTTGATCCGGGCCTTGCCCTGAAACCGGGTCCCGGTATTTTCAGCGCCTGTCCGGGCGTCCACGCTGCCGGACACATTGACCCGGCCTTCCTGGATATCCGCGCCATACGGCACAGCCAGCGGGCTTGCACCAGCCAGGGAAAGATCGGTTAATTGGAAATCAAGGACCGCGCCCTTTGGGTCCAGTCGGAAATCCGATACATGAACATTTATGGGATCCAGGCGGCCGGCAATTTCCGGGGAAACCGTCTGGTCAGTGAAAACAAACCCGCCGTTTTCCAGATCAATGCGGTTGACTGTGACTTCGTAGGCCAGGGCATCTGCCTGTGTGCCGGCATTCTCACCTGCTTTGGATTGGTGTTCAGCCGGACTCTGGTTTTGATTTTTCGTGGCACCTGCCTTGTCGTTTTTGCTGCTTTTTCCTGCCAGCAAGGTCGGCAGCAGGCTGCCGTTCTGTGCCAGGCCCGCGGAAAATTGCGGCTCGTGGATCAAAATCCGGTCCAAAGAAACAGAAATCTGATCGGCCATTTTAGCGCGGATGTCTTCAAATCCCAGGTGGGCAAATTTTAGAAATTCGTTTCCGGTTTTCGGATCTGTTGCGGTAAAATCGTCAATCCGGGCTTCTCCGGCATATTGAGCCCAAAATCCCTCCGAAGTGATGCCGGCCTCCACGCTGCCGGCGGCGTGGATGATCCCCTTTTGGATATCTGCGCCAAAGTCTTTGGCATACGGAGCTGCACCCGCCAGATCCACTTCGCTGACCCTGAAATCAAAGTCGGCTGCCACGGGATCCACCTGAAATGTGCCCTGGGCCGAGACAATGCCGGGCCGGGCAAGGGAGGCAAAGGACCACTCGGTTAGATGATCCTGCTGCAGGTTCATGTCATAGAGCCGGATGGTAATGCCGTCAAGCCCCAGGGAAACCGGCTCTTTGGGCACGGCATCGGTATATGCCACGCTGTAGCCGCTGACCCCGATCATACCCAGGTGCACGTTCCAGGGGTCAGGGGAGGGCGCCGGCTCTGTTTTTTCCGGCGGCGGGTCTGTATCGCTCCCGTCTGCCTGTTTGGAGCCGGCTGTGAGTTTGGAAAAATTTAATGTCCCGTTTTCCGTCCGCTCGCACAGGAGTTTTCCGCCTTGGGTGGATATGTTTTTTACATCCACGGACCGCCCTTCGGGATTGATCCGGATTCCGGAGAGGCTGAATTCGTCAATGTCCACAGCCGCATTGCCCGTGTCCGGATCATGGACCAGAAGCGAGCGGATGCGGATCTGCCCGTTTTCCAGCAATGGATTTTCCGAAACAGGGGAGGGCTGGGGATAAATAATGTCTCCGGAAACATCCACGCGGCCGTCCTTGATTTCCAGGCCGGTCAAATCCCGGTAAAACGGGGCATAATGGGCCACGGACAGATTCTGCGCATCCAGCCGCGCCTCGGCAGACACCGGAAACAGCCCCAGCCGGCCCGTGCAGGCAATGGTTTCTTTTGCACTGCTTTGCAGACGAACCTCAAGGTCGGCCATGGAGTTGGATTCACTGCTTAAGTTTTCGATCAAAACAAATACCGGGTCAATGGTTGTGTCAAACCCGGCAGCTTCATCGGTAAACATCAATTGACCGTCTGTGAGGCGCACCTCTGCAACCGAGAAATAAACCGGGCTGGTGCCGTTGTCCTCTGCCCGGGTTTCCGTATCCGATCCATTGCCGCCGGCCAGATCCGAAAAATTCAAACTCCCGTCCTCCCGGCGCACCAAGTTTACCCGGGGCGCCTGGATTTCAACGGACTTTACAACCGCCCCCATTTTGACAACAGAGGCCAGCTGCACATTGGCCGAAACATGCTCCGCCGCCAGCAGGGGCGCGCCGTCTGGCATGGACACAGACAAACCGTTTACAGCAGCACGAAATGTAAAGGGGTTAAAATCAATATCTTTGACAGTGACATCCGCATCAAGGGCATCAGAAAGAATCCCGGGCAATTTTTTTTCCGCAATCATGGGAACGGCCACAAAACCGGCAAGACCATAAACAACCACAATACAGCCAATAATCCAGCAAAGCAGCCGGGTCCGGTTACGGAGAGAAGATGTTGTTTTCATGGATTAAAAATAACCAAACGGTTTAAGGTTGCAACTATAATCCCGGATGTTACCCTTCAAACAACGCAACAAATTCTCCGGGTGCATAAACATGAATACCCCTGTAATGCTTCACTGCCAGGACAGCTTTATCTCCGGAAATAATCGCATGTGCGCCCAGGGCAAGCGCGCATTCAAAAAATTTGTCGTCATCCGGATCTTTTTCAACGACCTGGAGTTTCCTGGGTTTTCGTGTAAACAACACATGAATTCCCTGCTTAAAAAGTCTCAGAAGCTCTTCAATCTCTTTTTCATCTTTTAAGCCAAGTCGATTCAGTACGTTAATGTATTCATCCAGAATATCGCCGGACAAGCACCATACAATCAGGCCGGATTTCCACAACTGAAAGACTTTGCCGGGATGGCCTCCAAAAAACGAGGAAACAAACACATTGGTATCGATCACAACTTTCATGATTTTCCGGCTCTGACATCTTCAATGGCCTGATCAATATCATTGGCTCCGATGCCCTGAGCTTTGAGCTTGTTTCCCACACGCTGCCATAAATCATTTATATACAATTCAATGTCCCGGTCCTGAACATATGCTTCCAAAAGCTCACGCACCAGCTGGCTGGTATTTTTCCCTTCTGCTCTTGCAAGGTTGTTGACCTTGGACTTCAATGCCGGGTCAACCCTTATAATCATCTGTGTATTCATAAGAAAGGCACTCCTCAATAAGATATATTGTATAAACAAAATATATAATGACACCATCGTTTACGCTCGACGACTTCGCTAGCCGGATCAAGGCTGGAAGGGCGAAGGAGCTCAACCTCATCATCAAAGCGGACGCACAGGGCTCCATCAGTCCCATCGTCAGCTCGTT
>NZ_JAWODO010000025.1:0-3338 GCF_046483245.1 Desulfosalsimonas sp.
GTTTCTGCTTCCTGCTCAAGGACGTCAAGCTGTTTTCCGATTTCATCGAGAATGTCGTTGATCCGGTCCAGATTCTGGCGTGTGGATTTGACCCGGACCAGGGCCTCCTGACGCCGGGTTTTGTAGCGCATGACCCCGGCGGCTTCCTCGATAAAGGTCCGCCGCTCCTCTGCTGTGGCATCCGTTATGGCCCCGATGTTTCCCTGCTGGATAATGGCGCATGACCGGGCTCCCATGCCTGAGCGCAGAAAAATATCGCTGATGTCTTTTAACCGGCAGGGCTGCTTGTTGATCATGTAGCGGCTTTCGCCTGAACGGTAAAGACGGCGGGTGACCATGATTTCTTCATAGGCGCTGACAGATGCCGGGGCCTGTTCTGAAATGCCGGTGAGCGTCAGCGACACTTCTGCCATGTTCACGGCCGCTTTTTTGTCCGTGCCGGAAAAAATCACGTCCCCCATGGATTTGCCCCGCAGCTGCTTCACACTTTGCTCGCCCATGACCCATTTGATGGCATCAATGATGTTGCTTTTGCCGCAGCCGTTGGGGCCCACCACCGCGGATATGCCGGGCGGAAAGACAATGGTGCATCTTTCGGCAAACGATTTGAACCCATAGATGTCAATGCGTTTGAGCTGCATGGAAAAGGCCTTTATCGATTGTAAAACAATGGCGGGAAAACATGCATTTTGCAATTGATGAACAATGACTTGCCGGATTTTATGATCTGGCATTGAATTACAGAATCTGCTATGTTCCAAAATTTATTCATCTAACCAGAATAAGGCCCTGCTTGCAATAAAAAAATCCGGCAATTGGGCGGATAATAAGGAGATAAGGAGGCCGGCGGTATTGAAAATCGTCAAAAAATATTGGTTTTTAATCGGGCTGGCAACAGTGTTTGCTGCAACCATGGCCGATCCCACCGGGCTGCTGGCAGATGCCGGCCAGGTGTTAAAGCGCCATAACGGCCCGGATGTTGTTATTTTTCTTGTGTTTTTTTTCTCCGGGATTGTTTTGGATCCCGGACAGATCCGGGCCGGTCTGCGGGATGTGTCCGGCACGGCAATGGCCCTGGTCCTGATTTTCGGGTTTGCCCCGGCTCTGGCCGCCCTGGCGTCCATGGCCCCGTTGCAGACAGGTGTTATCATTGGGCTTTTTCTGGTGGCGGTCATGCCCACGACCCTGAGCAGCGGGGTGGTCATGAGCGGGGCTTCCGGCGGAAACCCGGCCCACGCCCTGTTTATCACCATCCTGGCCAATGTGCTGTGCATGTTTACCATCCCTTTCACGCTGCCGTTTTTGCTCGGGCTCACGGATATTTCCACACAGGTGGATTTTGACCGCACAGGGGTGATGATCAAGATCGGCTTATACGTGCTGGTGCCCCTGTGCATGGGTCTGGCCGTCAAGGCTTGGGCGTTTTCCCGCCTTGCCGCGGCCGGAGGCCGGTTTCAGCTCATCAACCAGTGTCTGATCCTCTGCATTGTCTGGATGGGCGTGGCCCAGGCCCGGCCGGTGCTTTCCGGGGATCTTGGGGGCATGGCTTCCATGGCCGGGGTTGTGGCTGTTTTTCACTGCGTGCTGCTGGGGTGCGCGTATCTGATGGTGCGGGTGTTTTCCGTGCCCCGGGGGCGAATGGAGGCGGTGTTGTTCATGGGCAGCCAGAAAACCCTGCCGTTGTCCATTATCCTTCAGGTGACCCTTTTTGGTCAGTTTGCCCTGGCCTTGATGGTCTGTGTGCTCCACCACCTGGTGTCCCTGCTCATAGACGGTTTTCTGGTGGGCCGGCTGTCTTATAGAAAATAACCCTTGGCCAGGCTTTGATAGGATTCAATCTCCTGGCGGATCCAGTTTTCATCCTGTCCCAGTTCCCCTGCCATGAGCCGGGCCACTTCTTCTGCGGCCTCCATGCTGGCCCTGGTGTCCAGCAGCAGGGCCCGGGTCCGGCGGGCCAGAAAATCCTCCACGGTGCGGGCCATTTCGTGTTTCACCGCCCACACGGCTTCTGCGGCAATGGTTGGAAATGCCGGGTGAATTTGTTTTTTGAGTTCCGGGCGCTGGTAGCAAAGATCTTGGATGCCTGCGGCATCCGCGCCATAGGCCGCCAGGTCCCCGAATTTTTCCGCATGATTGTGATAGCCGTGGATATGCAGGTCATGGCTCACACAGGGCCGGTCTTCCAGGTGGGCCACCATGGCTGCCTGGTCAATGGTTTCCTCGGCCATTTTCCGGTAAGTGGTCCATTTGCCCCCGGTGATGGTCACCAGCCCGGAACGGGAAATATAAACGGTGTGATCTCGGGAAAGGGCTGCGGTAGTGTCATCATCTCCTTGGTTTACCAGCGGGCGCAGGCCGGCAAAGATGCTGAGCACGTCCGAGGCCTCCGGGTCCTTGGTGAGATATTGTGCTGCGTGGGAGAGCAGAAATTCGATTTCATTTTCAAGGGGCCGGGGTTCGTCTGTGATTTCCTCCACCATGGTGTCTGTGGTGCCTACGATGACTTTGTCGTGCCAGGGGGTGGCAAACAGCACCCGGCCGTCTGCGGTGTGGGGCACCATGATGGCTTTGTCTCCGGGAAGAAACGAGGCGTCTAATACCAGGTGCACGCCCTGGCTGGGAACAATGATCTGCCTTGCCCCGGGGTCGTCCATGCGCAGGACCTGATCGGTGAACACTCCTGTTGCATTGATAACGCTTTTGGCCCGGATTTCGTATTCTGCGCCGGTTTCCATGTCTTTTGCCGTCACCCCGGCGGTCATCTGGTTTTCCCGGATCAGGCCGGTGACTTTCATGTAGTTGACAAGGGTGGCGGACTGGTCTGCCGCGGTCTGGGCCATGTTAATGGCAAGGCGCGAGTCGTCGAACTGGCCGTCGTAATAAATCACCCCGCCGCGCAGACCTTCGGTTTCCACCGTGGGCAGGTATTGGCGGGTGGTCTCCCGGGAAAGAAACCGGGAATGGCCGAAGCCGTGCCTGCCGGCAAGCATGTCGTAGAGTTTCAGGCCGATGCCGTAAAACGGGCCTTCCCACCAGTCGTAGCTGGGCACCACAAACGGCAGGTTGTGCACCAGGTGCGGGGCGTTTCTGCGCAGGCGGCCGCGCTCCCTGAGGGCTTCGAGCACCAAAGAGACGTTTCCCTGCTGCAGGTAGCGAACGCCCCCGTGGATGAGCTTGGTGCTGCGGCTGGAAGTGCCCTTGGAGAAATCGTCGCGTTCCAGCAAAAGGGCCTGGTATCCTCTTGATGCGGCTTCAATGGCGCATCCAAGACCGGTTGCCCCGCCGCCGATAATCACAAAATCCCAGGGTTCCCCGGTGTTTTTGATCCGTGAAACCAT
>NZ_JAWODO010000120.1:0-21362 GCF_046483245.1 Desulfosalsimonas sp.
AACCCGCCCCCGGGCCGGCATCATGCGAAAATTATACAACCAGGCACGAACAGCAACTTTTTTGAAGTTAGAAGAAGAACGGTTGGATTTTCAGACGGCTGCCGGGAATTTTTCCGTAAAGCGTTTTTCTGATTCCGCAGAGCCGATCAGAAAAACGCTTTACGGAAAAATTCCCGGCAGCCGTCTGAAAATCCAACCGTTCTTCTTCTAACTTCAAAAAAGTTGCTGTTCGTGCCTGGTTGTATAATTTTCGCATGATGCCGGCCCGGGGGCGGTTTGCTCCCTGCTGACCGCTTGCGCGCTCAATGCGACTCGCAAACCACCCCCGGGCCGGCATCATGGCCGACTGTGTGCAAAGTTTCACACCAAAGGAGGCCGGAGCAACACATCCAAGTCTTCGAGGCAACTTCAGGAAAAGTTACTGTTATAGCTCGGTCCCGGGCTGCGGCCCGGGGGGAATACTACCAAGGAAGCCCAAGGGCGGGGTCGGCTTTTGAGGCGACATTGAGCGTTTTTGCGTGAAAAATTCAAACTGTTTGAGCAAGGCAGAGCGGGTTTGTCAATTTTAAGCAAAGGCATTTGATCAATCCGCAAAAACGGTCAGGAGCGAAAAAGCCGACGCCGACCGCAGGGCTTTCTTCCTTACAAACAGCGGACGCGGTAAAAAGCTTTTTACGATTCCATCAAATTTGAAAATTGCTCAATTGGGCTATGATTGTCTGCCTGTATTGCATTTTTTTTAAAATTGCATTGACATTTTACTGAATCTGATTTTAATATTTGAATCAGATTTTGTTTATGAATCAATTTTTAATATTTAAAAATCTCTTATACCTCTATTTTCCAGACAGGAGCGGCTGATGGACTTTGCCTTCACCAGAGAGCAGCGGATGTTTAAAAAAGAAATCATCCGGTTTGCCAAAAAGGAAATCGTTCCCCGGGTTCAGGAACACGACCGAAACGAGGCCTTTGATTTTGAATCCTTTCGGAAACTGGGGCGCTTCGGCATCCTGGGGCTGCATTTTCCGGAACAATACGGCGGCTCAGGAGCCGATGTGGTCACCACGGTCATGGCCGGCGAGGCCCTTGGAGAGGCCGGAGTCGACGGCGGGCTCACCCTGGCTTACGGCGCCCACTCCTTTTTGTGCGCAGACACCATTTTGCGCCATGCCACAGAAAAGCAGCGCCGGAAATACCTGCCCCGCCTGGCCAGCGGGGAATGGATCGGGTGCATGGGACTGACCGAGCCGGACGCGGGCTCGGATGTGGCCTCCATGAGGACCACGGCGGAAAAAAAAGGGGATAAGTATGTTTTAAACGGCAGCAAGATCTTTATCACAAACGGCCCCATTGCGGATGTCGCCGTGGTATACGCCAAAACCGATCCGGGCGCCCAGCATGCCGGGATTTCCGCCTTTATCGTGGAAAAAGGGACCAAAGGCTTTGAAGCCGGTCCCCCGTTGATCAAGATGGGCGTGCGCACCTCCCAGACCTCTGAGCTGTTTTTCAGCAACTGCGAAATTCCCGCGGAAAATCTTCTGGGCGCAGAGGGTGAGGGGTTTAACATGTCGCTTCAGACAGTGGAATGGGACCGCAGCGCGCTTTTGACTCCTTTTGTGGGAGCGGCCCGGTATATGCTCAATGCCTGTGCCGATTATGCAAAAAAACGCCGGCAGTTCGACCGTCCCATCGGAAAATTCCAGGCCACCAAGCACAAGCTCGCTAATATCCGCATCTTTTACGAGGCCGCCCAGAGCCTGGCCTACCGGATCGCATGGTGCAAGGACCAGGGCCGGCCGTTGAATCACCTGGAGGCGGCCGTGGCCAAGCTGTTTGTGGGCGACTGGTCCATGGGCCCGGCCAATGACGCCATGGTCCTGTTTGGGGGCTACGGCTACTGCCATGAATACAACATGGAACGCATTTTCAGAGACAGCCGGCTGGCGCCCATCGGCGGCGGCACATCCGACATTCAGAAAATGATTATTTCCAGGCTGATTTAGCCATGTGCGAAATGGCACAATCCATTTGCCCGAGGAGAACGCCCTCATGAATTATGATTTCACCCCTTTGGAAACCGCCCTGTTTGCAGATGTTGCAACAGCCCTGAAAAACCTGCCGGCAGACGCAGACCCGGACAGCCGGCAGGCGATCCTGGACAAAGACCTGCTTTGCCGGATCACAGGCAGTCTGGCGCAAACCTCATATCTGCGCCTTGGCCTTGAACCCGTAGCAGATTTAAACGGCCATCTCAGCCTCATGGGTGCCATGGAAGCACTGGCTTGCCGATCCCCTTCAGCCTATCTGGCCGTGGAGGCCAGCACCCGGCTGTTTGGACGGGCGGTTGCCGATTGGGGGGATGCAGCCCAGAAGGCCCGGTGGCTTAAGCCGGTTCTGGCTGGAGATTTGATCGGCGCCCTGGCTTTGTCCGAGACCTTCACACACGGTGAAAACCAGTCTCTTGCCACATTCGGGGAAAAACACGGCCGGCAGGTGACGGTCACGGGAGCCAAGCAATACGTTATCAACGCTCCGGTGGCCGACTGGATTGCAGTGGCCGGCATGCTGGAGGACCGGTTTGCCCTGTTTTTCATCCAGAGCACAAGCCCCGGGCTTTTTATTGACGCCCCCCTTGAAACCATGGGCTATGAAGGTACCGCCATTTCCCATATCCGCCTGGACGGATGCCGGATTGACGCAGATCAGGTGATTTGTCCGGATAACGGGCAAAACCTGCCGGAAGTGCTCAAAATGTGGGAAAACCAGATTCTTCTGGGCGCCGGGCTGGGCATTTCCAGTGCCGCTTTTGAAACCGCAAGGGATTTTGCCAAGACCCATAAAAGCGATGGAAAACCTGTAATCGCCCATCAGGAGATGGGATTTAAGCTCGCCGAGATGCTCACCCTGCTTCAGACCGCCCAGTTGCTGGCATACCGCACTGCCTGGACCCTGGAGACAAACCCTAAGGAGGCCGAAGAGCTGATGTGGTGCGCCAAAGTTTTTTGCACTGAATCAGCAGAGCAGATTTGCAGCCAGGCCCTGCAGGTTATGGGGGCAGCCGGCTGTGTGGAAGGCAACCGGGCACAGACAGCTTACAGGTGCGCCAAGTATAACCAGGTCACGGGCACCTCAACAGAGATTGCCCGGATGAAAATCGGCGATGCCGAGCTGGGTTACCGGGAATAGAAAGGATGGAGATGCCGGTCAAAAAAGCCGGGGATGATCCCAAAAAAATGACCAAATCCGCCCTTCGCCGCCAGCGGGAAAGAGAAAAACGGGTGGAGACCATTCTGCGGGCTGCGGAAACCCTTTTTGCCAAAGAAGGCTTTCACAAGGCCAGCATGGAGCAGATTGCCGATGCAGCCGAAGTATCGGTGGGTGCGGTTTATTTTTACTTCAAGAACAAGGAGGATCTGCTGATCCGGATGATGGACGAAATTGGCTATCTGCTGCGATCCATTCTGGGCCGGGAATTTAAGGCCAACGGGGGTACCCTTGAGGGTTTTAAACGGGCGGGGCATGCCTTTTTTGAAGATTTCTGCGCCAATTACCCGGAAGAGGCAGCGATTTTATTCCGGGAGTCGGTGGGCAAAAGCGACCTTGTGGAGCAGCGCCGCAAGGTGATTTTTGATAAATGCACCAGCGATGTACTGCAGGCATTAAACACGGTCAGCCGCAACCAGGCCGTTGCCTTCAAGGGCCGGTTTTCTGCTGAAGTCATTGCCGTGAGCATCATGGGCATCTATGAGCGGGTGGCCTACCATTACCTTCTCTGGCAGGACCGGGCCGAAGACCTTACCGATATCGGCAGGGATGCGGTTGCCTTTATCGCCGGCGGGGTCAGCAACCTGTTCGAGGAGCCGGATCAGGAGGGGGAAGGGGAAAAATGAAAAAAAAGCAAGATTCCACAGACAGCCGTTTTTTTCAGCGGTATTTCACCAAACAACACGACATGCTTCGAAAGGCGGTTCGTGAGTTTGTCCGGAAAGAAATTGCGCCTTTTGTGGACGACTGGGAAGAAGAAGGCGGCTTTCCCCGGGAGCTGTATAAAAAAGTGGGCGAACTGGGCTACAGCAGCGTGTCTTACCCGGAAGACGTCGGCGGATCCGGGGGGGATCTGTTTGAGGAAATCGTGGTCAACGAGGAATTTATGCGCGGCGGGTCTCCAGGCCTTGTGGCCAGCCTGTATTCCCACGGCATTGCCCTGCCGCCCCTGATCAAGTACGGAACCCCGGAGCAGAAGGAAAAATTTGTCAAGCCCGTTGTGGCCGGCGACCGGGTGGCTGCCCTGGCCGTGACCGAGCCCGGGGGCGGATCAGACGTGGCCAACCTGCAGACCACGGCCGTGCGCGACAAGGATTGCTACATTGTTAACGGAAGCAAAACCTTTATCACCTCGGCCATCAACGCGGACCAGATTACATGCGCAGTCAGAACCGGCGGGGAGGGGGCTCACGGCATCAGCTTGCTGGTCATCAAGGCAGATACACCCGGATATTCCGTGTCTGATAAACTCAAAAAAACCGGATGGTGGACATCGGACACGGGACAGATTTTTTTCGACGATTGTCGGGTGCCCGTGGAAAACCGCATAGGCGAGGAAAACAAGGGCTTTTATTACCAGATGGAAAATTTCCAGTCCGAGCGCCTGGCTATGGCTGTTCAGTCAAACATGATTTCCCGGATGTGCCTGGAAGAAGCCATCAAATACGCCAAGGAGCGCACAGCTTTTGGAAAGACCCTGACCGGCTTCCAGGTGACCCGCCACAAGATCGCGGAAATGGCCACCCAAGTGGAAGCCAGCTTCGAGTTTACCTACCGGGTGGCGGCCATGGTCAATGCCGGGGAATATAAGGTTGCCGAAGTCTCCATGGCCAAAAATTTCGCCTGCCAGGTGGCAAACAGGGTGACATTTGACGCCACCCAGATTTTCGGCGGGTACGGGTTTATCCGGGGTCACCTGGTGGAGCGCCTGTACCGGGACAACCGGATTTACTCCATTGGCGGCGGCACCCATGAAATCATGAACGAGGTGATTTCAAAGATGATTCTGTAACCCCATTGGGTCAAAGCGAACCCTGGGCCGTATCAATTGTCAAACCTTGAACCTTGAACCTTGAACCTTGAATCCATAAGGAATCGCTCATGCCAGTTTTCAAATCCCGGATCCAACCCCGTTCTGCAGAATTTCAGGCCAACAAAGCGCACATGGAGGAAGGTCTTGCCCAGGTGCGCGAGATTGAAAAGCGGGTGCTCGAAACTGCCGAGGCCAAAATTCCGCGGTACCGGAAACGGGGATACATCAGCCCCAGGGAGCGCTTAAACCTGCTTCTGGATCCCGGCGCCCCTTTTCTGGAACTCTACAGCCTGGCCGGCTACATGCAGGGAAACGACACGGACGGCTCTGCTGCGGGCGGCACCTGCATTGCCGGTATCGGCTATGTCAAAGGCACCCGGTGCGCCATTTACGTGGATGATTATCTCACCAAGGGCGGCAGCATTTCCCGGTACGGGGCGGAAAAGCGCATGAACATGCAGATGATTGCCTTAAACAAGAAAATGCCCTTTATCGTCCTGGCCCAGAGCGCAGGCGGGGACCTGCGGGAGGCCGGGGACATGTTCGGCGCTTCGGGAAAGTTTTTTGCCAACCAGGCCCGGCTTTCAGCGGCCGGTATTCCACAGATCACCGTGGTTCACGGAAGTGCCACCGCCGGCGGGGCCTACCAGCCGGGACTTTCCGATTATATTGTTATGATTCGGCGCCAGTCCACGGTTTACCTGGCCGGCCCGCCCCTGCTCAAGGCCGCCACAGGCGAGATTGCCACAGACGAGGAAATCGGCGGGGCGGAACTGCACTGCCAGGTATCGGGCGTATCGGATTACATGGCGGAAAACGACGCCGACGGCATCCGGCTTGCCAGGCAGATCATGGAAAAAATCCAATGGAATAAAAACCTGCCGGCCTTGTCCCAAAAAGATTATGCCGCTCCGGTCTGTCCTCCGGAAGAAATGATCGGCATTGTGCCCGTGGATCCCAAGGTACCTTATGACTGCCGGGAAATTATGGCCCGGATCGCAGATGGATCGGATATCCTGGATTTCAAGGCCGAATATGACGCAGGCACGGTGTGCGCTTTTATGGAAGTCCACGGCCAGACCTGCGGAGTGCTGGGCAACAACGCTCCCATTACCTCAGACGGGGCTGCCAAGGCCGCCCAGTTCATGCAGCTCTGCGAGCAGTCCGATACCCCTTTGGTTTTTCTCCACAACACCACCGGATTTCTGGTGGGAACCGAGGCCGAGAGCCGGGGCATTATCAAGCACGGCTCAAAGATGATCCAGGCTGTGACCAACACCACTGTGCCAAAGATTTCATTTATTGTGGGCGGTTCTTACGGTGCCGGAAATTACGCCATGTGCGGCCGGGGCATGGATCCGGATTTCGTGTTTGCCTGGCCCCGCAGCGTGGTATCCATCATGGGACCGGCCCAGGCCGGCAGTGTCCTGCGCCAGGTGGCCCATGCGCGCATGGAAAAAATGGGGCAGGTGGATGAAAATTTTTTGGACCAGATCGAGGCAGACACCCGAAAAGCCCTGGAAGAACGCTCCCATGCCCTGGCCAACACGGCCCGGCTGTGGGATGACGGCCTGATCGATCCGCGCGATACCCGCAGCATTCTGGGATTTGTACTCGATATTTGCCATGAGGCAAAAATCCGCCGGGTCAAACCCAACACCTTTGGCATTGCCCGCATGTAAGGAGAAACCCATGATTCATAAAATTCTGATCGCCAACCGCGGCGAGATCGCCGTGCGAATCATGCGCACCTGCAGGAATCTGGGCTTTCGGACCGTGGCGGTCTATAGCGAAGCAGACGCAGATGCCCTGCACGTGGACGCAGCAGATGAGGCCGTGTGCATCGGCGGTGCCCCGGCGGCCCAATCCTATCTTTCCATTGATAATATCCTGGATGCCGCAAAAAAAAGCCAGGCCAATGCCGTTCATCCCGGCTACGGGTTTCTGGCGGAAAACCCGGCCTTTGTCCGGGCCTGTGAAGCAGCCGGCCTTGTTTTTATCGGCCCTGGCGCCGATGCCATGGAGCTGATGGGAAGCAAGCGCCTGTCCAAGGAGGCCATGGTGGCTGCCGGCGTGCCCTGCATTCCCGGATATCATGGCAAGGACCAGACAGATGAAGTGTTATTGTCTGAAGCGGAAAAAATCAGCGTTCCCCTGATGGTCAAGGCTTCTGCGGGCGGCGGCGGCCGGGGTATGCGCCTGATCACCCAAACCGAGGATCTGGCCCCCGGAATCCAAGCGGCACGGGCAGAGGCCAAAAGCACATTCGGCAACGATGAACTGATCCTGGAAAAGGCCATTGTGGAGCCGCGCCACATTGAAATCCAGGTTTTCGCCGATGTGCACGGCAACGTGATTCACCTGGGCGAGCGGGACTGCTCGGTTCAGCGAAGGCACCAGAAGGTGGTGGAAGAAGCGCCGTCACCATTTGTGGATGCGGATTTGCGGGAAAAAATGGGCGGTGCCGCGGTCAATGCGGCCAGGGCCTGCAACTACCTGGGCGCGGGCACGGTGGAATTCATGGTGGATGCGGATAAAAATTTTTATTTCCTGGAAATGAACACCCGGCTTCAGGTGGAGCATCCGGTCACGGAGATGATTACCGGCCAGGACCTGGTGGCCTGGCAGATCCGGGTGGCCTGCGGGGAAAAATTGCCCCTGTCCCAGGATCAGATAAAGTTTTTGGGCCATGCCATTGAAGTAAGGCTCTATGCCGAAGACGCCCGCCGGGGATTTCTGCCCCAGACCGGGCCGGTTCTGGCCTGGCAGGTCCCGGAGCGGGAGGGCGTGCGCGTGGATTCCGGAATTGAGGCCGGCCGGGAAGTGGCCGCCCATTATGATCCCATTGTGGCAAAGGTCATTGCATGGGGCGAAAACCGGGACGAGGCCCGGCGGCGGCTGGCATTGGTTTTACGTGACGCGGTTCTTCTGGGGTTTAACAATAACAAATTGTTTTTGGCGCGCATTGTCAACCATCCGGTGTTTGCAAAAGGCGAGGCCACAACCGCTTTTATAGAAAAGCATTTTTCAAATGACATCAGCATGGAAAAAAATGCCCTTTCAGATAAAACCCTGGCCCTTGCCGCCATGATTTTCTACCAGGGCCGCTGCCCCCAAACCCGGGATGCCGGATGGCACACCCCGGCGCCGTACCGGTACAACTTTGTGCTCAATTGCGATGAAACCGATTATTCTCTGTCCCTGGCCAAAAAAGATGCTCGGTTTGAGGTTTCAATGGCGGCAAAAGATGCAGTAGATGCAAAAAGTGCGGAACCCGAAGACGACCGGCAGGTGACCCTGGAATGGGTGCGGGCAGATGATCACAGTGTTATCTACATTCACGGCGGGGTCCGCCGGAAAGCCGGGTATGCATTTTGCGACAACCAGTTGTTTGTGGATGCCGGATCCGGGCATTTTGTATTTGAGGACAAAACGCTTCACACGGCTAAATCCGCACAGGATGCGGCAGGAGGAGGAGATGTGGTCTCCGCCATGAACGGGGTAATCGTTGAAGTGCGGGTCAGCCCGGGCCAAAGGGTCGAGGCCGGCCAGACGCTGCTGGTGATCGAGTCCATGAAAATGCAGCACCAGTTTGCCGCAGCCATTTCCGGGACCGTGGAATCGGTTGCAGCAGCAGCCGGAGATCAGGTCAAACCCGGTCAGCTGCTGGTGACAGTTGCGGCGGAGCAGGAAAAGGGAGAAGCTTCATGAGCCATCCAAAAGCAGATGAAAAACTGATCATCGCCAATTGCAGCGGCTTTTTCGGAGACAGACTTTCGGCTGCAAGGGAAATGGTCCAGGGCGGGCCTGTCCATGTTCTTACAGGCGACTATCTGGCTGAGCTGACCATGGCCATTTTGCTCAAGGACACCTTAAAGGATCCGGACCGGGGTTATGCCAGGACCTTTTTAACTCAGATGGAAGAAATCATGGGTCAGTGCCTTGAAAAGGGCATAAAGGTGGTATCCAATGCCGGAGGACTCAATCCTGCCGCATTGGCCCAAAAGCTTGAACAAACCGCTGATCAGCTTGGCCTGCATCCAAAGATCGCCTGCATTACCGGGGATAATCTCATGGGGCGCCTGGAAGATCTGCAGGGCCGGGGCGAAGCCTTTGTTCACATGGATAAGAATATCAGCTTAAAGCAGGCCGGGGCCGTGCCCATTACCGCCAATGCCTATTTCGGGGGATGGGGCATTGCAGAGGCCCTCAAACAGGGGGCGGACATCGTGGTCTGCGGCCGGGTGGCCGACGCTGCCCTGGCTGCCGGGCCGGCGGCCTGGCATTTTAAATGGCGCCAAACAGACTGGGACAGACTGGCCGGGGCTTATGCAGCCGGGCACGTGATTGAATGCGGGGCCCAGGCCACAGGGGGCAACTACTCATTTATTGATGAAGTCCCCTCATTTCGAAATGTTGGCTTTCCAATAGCTGAAATTTTTTCAGACGGCAGTTTTGTGATCACCAAGCATCCAAACACCGGCGGCCTGGTATCCACCGGCACGGTCACAGCCCAGCTGCTCTATGAAATCTCAGCGCCCGCCTACCTGACCCCGGATGTGACCGTGCACTTTGACACCCTGATGCTCGAAGACCAGGGAAACCAGCGGGTTCTGGCATCAGGCGTGCGCGGCGGTCCTCCCCCGGCCGCCGCCAAGGTATGCATCAACACCCTGGGAGGGCATAAAAACAGCATGACAGTGGTGCTAACCGGGTTAGACATTGAAAAAAAAGCCAAAATTGTCCAAGACACCCTTTTTGACAGCATCGGGGGGAAAGATCAGTTCCAGACCGTTGACGTGCAGCTGATTCGCTCAGACAAGTATGATCCCCCGTCCAATGACGAGGCATTTGCTTTTCTGCGAATCACAGTGATGGACCGGGATGCAAAACGCGCCAGTCGTTTTGCAAACAATGTCGTGGAACTTGTCCTTGCCAGTATTCCGGGATTTACCATCACCAGTCCGCCGGGCAGGGCCACACAGGCTGTTGTGCACTGGCCCAGCCTGGTGTCCATGGAGCACCTGACCCAGGCCGTGAAAATTGGGGACCAAAAACTGGAAGTCCAATGCGCAGCACCGGATTCTGCACCCGTTGATGTCCATCCCAAAAAGATCAGTCTGCCGTCGGTCCCGGAAGGCCCCATGGTGCAGGCGCCCATGGGAAGGGTGTTTGCAACCCGATCCGGAGACAAGGGCGGCAACGCCAACCTGGGCGTCTGGGCCAAAACCCCTGATGCGTTTGCATTTCTGCGGGAATTTCTGACACCCGAGAAATTAAAGGAGCTGCTGCCTGATTGCGCACCCTATGAAATCGAGCGCTTTGAGCTGGCCAACCTGCTGGCGGTCAATTTCTACATTCGCGGCATTTTGGGCGATGGGGTGGCCGCATCCTTCCGAAGCGATCCCCAGGCCAAAACCCTGGGCGAGTATCTGAGGGCAAAGGTTATTGAAATGCCGGCATCTATTGTACCAGACACGCGGGGATAAACCCATGAACGATGAACTCCTGTATGAAGTCATAAACGGTGCGGCATGGCTGACCATCAACCGGGAAGCCCGCCGCAATTCCATCAGCCCGGAACTGGTGGGGCTGTTTAACCAGCACCTGGACGCGGCTGAACAAGACCAATCTGTTCGGGCGGTGTGCATAACCGGTGCCGGACAAAAGGCCTTCTGCTCCGGCGCAGACCTGGCCGGGGCTTCCGATAACCAGCAAACCCGCCCGGAGCAGGCATACGCGGATCTGCTCAAGCGCATTGCCGGTTATCCCAAGCCCACTGTGGCCCGGGTAAACGGCTATTGCCTGGCCGGCGGCACCGGATTCATGCTGGCCTGTGATATTGTGGTGGCTGCAGATACGGCCAAATTCGGAACTCCAGAGGTAAACGTGGGGCTCTGGCCCATGATGATCGGCGCCCTTATTTTCAGAAACGCGCTCACCAAAAAAGCCATGGAAATGATTCTGCTGGGCGAGAAAATCAGCGCAAAGCAGGCCCTGGACATGGGTCTGGTGACCCGGGTGGTGCCTCCTGAAAACCTGGATGCAGAAGTCGGACAGGTTTTAGACAACCTCTGCCAGAAAAGTCCCATTGGCATGAAACTCGGCAAGCAGGCTTTTTACCATATGCGCGATATGCCCTTTGAGCAGGCCCTGGATTACATGGTTGAACAGATCCAGGCGGTGTCTTCCACCGAGGATGCAATCGAAGGCATTACCGCGTTTATGGAAAAGCGGCAGCCGCAGTTTAAGGGAAAGTAAAAGGCAGTTATGAGTTATGAGGGGCGGGAAGACGGAAGACAGAGGACGGAATACAGAGGGCGGAAGACGGAATACAGAGGACGGAGGACGGAAGACGGAGGACGGAGGACGGAGGACGGAAGACAGAACATCGGGAGCAGGGGGGGTAAGACAATGGAAAAGATCTGTAATGATCTGCAGGCAGAGCATGAAGAGCTGGACAACCTGGTGGCCGGGCTGGACCCGGAGCAGTGGGCGCTTTCCACTCCGTTTCTGACCTGGTGTATCAAGGATGAGATCCGGCACCTGGCTTATTTTGACGACCGGGCGGCCCTTGCAGCCACAGACCCGGAGGGTTTCAACAAGCACCTGGAAGAGGCAATCTCTGATTTTGCGGCATTTGAAAAGCACCTGGAGCAGGTGGGCCGGGACCTGAGCCCGGATCAGCTCATGGACTGGTGGCGAACCCGGCGGGGTATTATGCTCGATGCCCTTCAAAAGTGCGGCCCCAAAGACCGCCTGCCCTGGTACGGTCCGCCCATGGGCGCGCTGTCCTTTGCCACGGCCCGGCTCATGGAGACCTGGGCCCACGGCCAGGATGTTTTTGACACCCTGGGCATCCGCCGCACCCCCACCAACCGCCTGCGCCATATCGCCCATCTGGGTGTGAAAACCTTTGGCTGGACCTACATCAACCGGGGCCTGGAAGTGCCCCCAAACCCGGTTCGCGTGGAACTCTCCGCCCCGTCCGGGGATTTGTGGACATGGGGCCCCGAAGACGCCCAAAACCGCATCACCGGCCCGGCCGAGGATTTCTGCCTGGTGGTGGTTCAGCGCCGGCACGTGGATGACACAGCCCTTGAAGTCAAAGGCGAAAATGCCAGAGACTGGATGCTAAAGGCCCAATGCTTTGCCGGCCCGCCGGTAAACGGACCGGCCCCGGGCCAGCGGGCAGTGTAAAATTAAAGTCCGCCCAACCAATGCAGGCCCGTAAAACCCGGGGTTCTGACACATCTGCATTCAGATATGATCAAAGGATCTTGCCGATTTGCCGATTATCTCTTTTTTCTACTCGGCGTAGATCATTTTTCGGGTCATGCCGCCGTCGGTGATAAAATTCTGCCCTGTCACAAATTCGGCCTGGCTTGAGGCCAGCCAGGCGGCCAGTGCGGCCACGTCCCCGGGCACGCCCACCCGGCCGGCGGGATGTTGTGAGTGGTCCTGTTGGGAAAGCTGCGGGGCTGAACGGCTGCTCTTTTTTTGCCAATCTGCTGTTTCAATCCAGCCCGGGCTGATGGCGTTGACGCGCACTTTCGGGCCCAGGGAAACGGCCAGTGCGTGTGTGAGGGCCACAACACCGCCCTTGGAGGCGGAATACGCCTCGGTGTGCGCTTCGGACTGCAGGGCCCGGGTGGAGGCGATGTTGATGATGCTCCCCCGGGTTTTGGCCAGAAGGGGGGGCCCGTGCCTGGCGCACAAAAAGCACCCGGTTAAGTTCACGTCAATCACGCGCCGCCATTGTTCCAGGGCCAGCTCCGTGACCGGCAGGCCGAATGAATCGGTGATACCCGCGTTGCAGACCAGCACGTCGAGCCGGCCGAACCGGTGCACCGCTTCGGCAACCGCATTTTCCACGTCCGGTTCCGCGGCCACGTCGCAGGCAACAGCAACCGGATTCCCTTGTTCTTCAAGCTCTGCTGCGGTTTCACGGCCGGCTTCTTCGTCGCAGTCTGCGATCAGCACGTTCATGCCGTCTTTTATGAATCGCTCCGCAATGGCCCGGCCAATGCCCTGTGCACCGCCGGTAACCATGGCTGCGGGTTTTGTCTGATCCGTTGACATGCAAACACGCTCCTTTTGCTTTTAATGCGGGTGCACAAAATTGATTTGTGTGCAAAGGCTTGCTTGCCCTTTTTGTAAATTGAGTATAGCAAATGTGTATGTCAAATCCCATCTTCAAATGCAACGGCAATAAGGTTTGCGCTCACTCGTCCATGAACAGCCTATATTTTCAGCCTTGGGCATATTATTATCAGGAGCGATTCATTTGAAAGTGAAAAAGCTTTGCCCGCCCCGGCTGGAATGGTAATTTTATGTATTGATGCAAACAAGAATGGATTTCTGGTAAGTTAAACAAAGGGAGGATTGGGCTTATGACCCAAAAAAAACTTCACGGCGCAGTACTGGAATGCGTGCAGGGCGATATCGCAAACCAGCCTGACATGGATGCGGTTGTCAATGCGGCCAATGCTGAGCTTCTGATGGGCGGCGGCGTGGCCGGAGCGATCCATCGGTCTGCGGGGCCGGGTCTGGAAGAAGAGTGCCGGCCGCTGGCGCCGATCGATCCCGGCCAGGCGGTGATCACCGGTGCGCATAATCTGCCCAACCGCCATGTGATTCACTGCCTGGGGCCGGTCTACGGAAGGGACAATCCCTCTGATCAGCTGCTGGCGGAATGCTACCGTAGTGCCCTGCAGCTGGCAGAACAAAACGGCCTGCAGTCGGTTGCTTTTCCGGCCCTTTCCACAGGGGCCTTTGGATACCCCCTGGAACCGGCTGCGCGTATTGCCATCAACACGGTGATTGAGCAGCTGCCGGGCCTGAAATCCGTCAAGCATGTGCGCTTTGTTTTGTTCAGCAGTTCCGATCAGCAGGTATATGAAAAGCTTTTCGACGAAATGACCGGCTGAAATCTTTTTCAGACGGCAAGCCCCGAAGGGGTTCATCATAACCGCCCGGGGCAATGCCTCATAAGCGCTCAAGTAAAGGGATGGCAACAATATCCAGGAAAATGATGTGCCGGGCGCAAGATTTTTTATTTAAAAGCGGGGGAGGGTGGGTGTGGTCTTATTCAAAACACTGGCATGGACGGCTGTCGGCGTGTGTTTGCTTTTTTGTGGCTGTATGAGCGGTTCCGGTTCGCACCGTCTGGCGGCCGGCAAAAGCGAGACCATCAAGGTTGATATCCGGGAAATGGGATTTCGCCGCAGCTACCGGGTGCATCTGCCGGCCGGATCCGCCGGACACGGCAAACTGCCATTGCTCGTAATGCTGCACGGCGCTTTTGAAACCGCCAAAAGCATGGAACGGCTCACCGGCTTCAGCGACCTGGCCGACAGGGAGAACTTCATTGTTGTCTACCCCAACGGCATCGGTCTGTTCGGGTTTCTGCAACACTGGAATGCCGGGCACTGCTGCGGCAAGGCCCAGAAAGACGGCATTGACGATGTGGCCTTTCTTGAAACGGTTTTAGAAGATGTAATCTCCCGTTTTTCGGTGGATCCAAACCGTATTTACATGGCCGGCCATTCCAACGGCGGGATGCTGGCCTGTCTATATGCAGTTGAAAAACCCGGACGCCTTGCAGCCCTGGCTGTGGTTTCGGGCACCATTGGCAGCCGGGAGGTGGAAAAAGGTGTGTGGCAGCAGATTGCCAGGCCTTCCTTTGGACTGCCGGTACTTATCATTCATGGGCACAACGACCAAACCGTTCCTTATTCCGGAGGACCTTCCCGCAACCACAAAAGCCGGGAATTTGTCTCGGTTGCCGATACAGTGGCGTTTTGGAAGTCCGTGAATCAGTGCCGGGGCGAAGCCGGGAAGCATTCCTTGTGCAACGGGCGCGTTTTGGTGCAGCAATGGATGACAGGCGCCCACCGGCTCGTTCTGCATACCATTTACGACTGGGCCCACGATTGGCCGGGACCACGGGTGCCGCCCGGGGATAAAAACAGCCGCGCCCTGGAAAATTATGACGCGGCCGATATCATCTGGGGTTTTTTCCGGGATCTTTGATCCGTCAGGTGCAGTTTAGCACCATACTGTGCTGGGCTTCATAAGGGTGGTGGGCCAGTCCGGTGTCAGGGGCCACATAGCCCGGCACGGCCACCCCGGAATCAAACTGGGCATAATTGACAAAGGTCCGCCCGTCAATGCGGACTTTCATTCCGGATACAGGGCCCTTTAACGGAACAATGGCCCAGGTGGTTTTATATTTTTCAGCCATATCGGCAAACCCGAGTTTTTCGGCTGCGGTTCCAATGGACACTTCCACATAATGTCTGCCGTGTTGGTCAATATGGTCTTTATGACTCTGGCTGATCGATTCAATAACCTTATCGATATCTTTGTTCATGCCTTTTTCTCCTTTAAAGAAAAATTGATATGATTGTATATCTTAAAGGAGAAAATAAGGCCTGCGCGGGAACAATCAACCAGGGCGGAGATTGAATTTTTGTTGTTTTTTGCCGGAAAAGGTTTAAAAGCATTGACCTATTTGCGTGCAGGCCTGCTTTTGCACGCAATTACATTGCTGGAAATCGTGATGCTGGCAAAGGCCGGGCCGGGGTGCTTTCCGGACGCAGAAGACTCCTGGCCACAGATTGTCTACAAGAGCATTCTCCTGGTTTTTCTGGCAAGCCTGCCCGTATTGTCGCAACTCGACGCCCGGTGCCGGTATCAGAATTACAAAAGGGTCAGGGATCAGTTGCGCCGCCACGGGTTTGACCCCCGCATCCTGCGGCCGCTGATGAAATCGCGCTGCCAGCGGGATGCAGCCGGGGTGGCCGCCCGCAAATCAGGCTATGGAAAAGCCTGCAGGGCCTTTTTCCGATCATGCGGTTATCGCTGGTATCATGTTTTTCCTGATTTTCTGTTTACCCGCCCGGGTTTTCTGATAAGCCGGCATTTCTGGAAATCAACGTTTTTTCTCAAAGCCTATCGCCGCTGAGCGTCTTTGCCGGCTGTAGTTTACCCTTCGGCCTGGCGGATGGGGGTAATCCGGATTTCAACTCTTCGGTTGACCGCATCCTCTGATGAAATGGGCTGGCTTTCGCCGTAGCCGATGGCACTGACTCTTCTGGGATCCACATTTTGCTGGATCAGGGCGTTTTTGACCGCTTCGGCCCGTCGTTCAGAAAGCCGCTGGTTGTAATCCTCCGGTCCCACCTGGTCGGTGTGGCCCTCCACCCGGAGCAGGGTCTGGGGGTATTGGTTGAGCACCTTGGCCACCCGGGCAATTTCATTCATTCCCCCGGGTTTGATGGTGGCTGAATCAAAGTCAAACATGAGCTCTGATTTGAAGGTGGTGACCAGCACATCCTGCTGGCGCCTGACGCTGGCGGCCTCGGAAGTTGCAACGGCATTTTGCAGCTCCTGTTCCTGGCGGTCCATGTAAGCGCCGACCCGGTTTCCCGCAATGCCGCCGAGCACTGCGCCAATGCCGGCACCGGCCAGTGTGCCCTCGGTATCTCCGCCGATGACCTGGCCCAGAATGGCGCCAACGCCTGCCCCGACCGCCGCACCGGTTCCGGTGCCTTTTTGCTGTTTGGTCTGTCCGGCACATCCGATCAGGGCGACTACGAGTATTAAAGCCAGCAGGATTTTTATTGTGTTTTTCACTTTTGACCTCCATTGGGAATTTTGTTTTTCATCAATACCTGAGCCCGCTGCAAAGGATTGAGGTGCGACTTGCATATAAAGAAATGATTACTATTTTTATCAATCCGGAGTTGGTCTGTAAAGCCGGAAGTCGCGCTTTTTGGTTCGTGGCTGTTTTAAAAATGTGCGTCTTTCTCCGGGTTGTCAAATCATTGGCCCAAAACAGGGACCTGTTGTTTTAAAGGAGAAAAATTTTTTGCAGATCAGAGCAAACAGCGCTATTATTTCTTGCTCATAAAAAGAATACCAACCACAGCAAGGAGCATCAATGAAGCACTGGGTGGCGGAAAAACTCATATGTCCGGACTGTCTGCCGGAAGAATATGCCCTGAAAACGCAAATCAGCCGCGAGGCCAAAGACGATATCATTGACGGGAAACTCCATTGCCCGGGCTGCCGACGCAGTTATCCTGTTCAAGACGGCATTGCCAACCTGCGCCCGGAAAAAACCCCAAGGGTCAAAAGCGCTAATAACGGATATAACGCGCCGGTAATGCTGTCTGCCTATATGTGGAGCCATTTTGGAGATCTGCTGGCCGATGCCCGGGCAACAGACGCCTACCGGGTCTGGTCCCAAAGCTTTGTTCCCACAAGCGGCGATGCCCTGGACGTGGGCTGTGCCGTGGGTCGCCTGAGCTTTGAGCTTTCCAAGACCCATGACCGTGTCATCGGGATTGACACCTCGTTTGCATTTATTGTCAAGGCCCGGGAGATCGTGCGGGAAAAAAACCTGGATTTCGAGCTTGTGGTGGAGGGCAACCTCACGGAGCACAGGCAAGTGGCTTTTGACAACGGGTGGCATTTTGAAAATGTTGATTTTATCGTGGCCGACGCCCTGGCGCTACCCTTTGCCGGCCGGGATTTTTCCGGTGTGGCGGCCATCAACGTGCTTGAAAAGGTGCCGGATCCCTTAAAGCACTTAGAGGAGGTCAACCGGGTGCTGCGCCCGGAAGATGCCATGTTTCTTTTCTCCGATCCGTTTTCCTGGGATCCGGCCTTTTCAGCGCCCGAGCGCTGGCTGGGCGGCAGCAGAAACGGCAGCAGCCCCTACAGCAAGCGGGGCATTGACACCATCCGCCGGATGTTTGCCGGGGAATTCGGCGTATTTGATCCGCCTTTTGAAATTGCCGATCAGGGCGATGTGTCCTGGAAAATCCGAAAAACCGAAAACCTCTGGGAACAAATCACCTCCCAGTTTCTGGTTGGCTGCAGAAAGTCTGATTAAGAATTGTCCAAGGAGTGTCAGTTTTGAAACAGCGGCAGGGTATCTGCGGTTTATGCTTTCACAGCCCCGGATGCGGGGTGATCGCCAGTTTTGATGAAAATGACCGGATTGTCGGCCTTGAGCCGGACCCGGGTGCGCCCATGGGGCAGGTGTTATGCCCCATGGCCCGAAGCGTGGAGGAAATCGTTTACTCGGATAAGCGCATCACTCATCCCATGAAGCGCAAGGGGCCCAGGGGAACCTATGAGTTTGAGCCCATCTCCTGGGATGCGGCCTATGATCTGATTGCGGAAAAACTTCAGGAAATAAAGGAGCAGTACGGGCCCGAGGCCGCCGGGTTTTATGCCGGCACAGGCTCCTATGAGCGGGCGTTTAAAGACGCCTTTCAGCTAAAGGGCTCGGAGATTTATCTGGCCTCAAGTATCCTGTTTCCCTATGGATCGCCCAATACCTTCGGAGTGGGGGCCCCGTGTTACACGTCTTTGGGTGTGCTGGCCCCCAAGCTTACCATGGGCTGCAGACACATTGACATGTATTCGGACGTGGACAATGCAGACCTGATTTTGGTGTGGGGAACCGATCCGTCCACTGCCACCCCGCCGGCCATGTACAGCCGCCTGGCCAACGCGGCCGCGGAGGGTGCCGAGATCATTGTGATCGATCCGAGAAAAACCCGGTGCGCGGATCTGGAAGGCAGCCGGTGGATTCCCATACGTCCGGGCTCTGACGGAGCCCTGGCCCTGGGCCTGGCCCACGTGATGATCCAAGACGATCTATACGACAAGGAATTTGTGGAAAACTGGACCCAGGGCTTTGATGAATTTGCCCGGTATGTCCGGGATTTTCCGCCCCGGCGGGTAGCGGAACTCACCGGGATCCCGGAGGAGACCATCGCGGATCTGGCAGAGCAGATCGCTGATGCCGAGGGCGCCACTTACATCATGTACACGGGTCTGGAATACACAAAAAGCGGTGTGCAAAACATCCGGGCCGTGATGGTGCTCTGGGCCCTGGCCGGCCAGCTTGACGTGGAAGGCGGCCGCTGTTTTCTGGGCCCGGATCGGATGTTTTCCCTGCCGGAACACAGACAGATCGCCACCCCGGGTTATGAGAAATCCATCGGAAAAGACCAATTTTCGGTTTACTCGCATTACTGCGGCGGTGAACCCCATGCCAGCCTGCTGCCAAAGGCGATTTTGGAGGGCGATCCGTATCCTGTCCGCGCATTGCTGGTGCTGGGCGCTTCCCTGATCACCTCCTGGCCCAATGCCGGGCTCTGGCGCAGGGCCCTGGATAAGCTCGATTTTCTGGTCTGCATGGATTTGCAGATGACAAGGGATGCAGCCTGCGCGGATCTCGTGCTGCCGGCTGCCACGGCCTTTGAGCATTCCTCGTACTGCTATTACGCAAACACTATCCGGTACCGGGAACAGTTAATCGAGCCCGTGGGCGAGGCCAAATCCGGTTTCCAGATCTTGACCGGCCTGGCTCAGCGCCTGGGTTACGGAGACCAATTTTCCGGGCATCCGGATGAAGTGCTGGCAGATATTCTTCATGAGTCCGGCCATTCCATGGAAGAGCTCATGGCTGCGGACAGAAAGGCCCTTTCCCTGCCCGAAGCGCCCATGAGCTTTCGCAAGTGGGAGCAGGGGCTGTTGCGCAAAGATGGGCAGCCCGGTTTTGAAACCCCTTCAGGCAGGTTTGAGATTTTTTCCAGCGTGCTTGATCAACACGGTTTTTCCGGGCTTCCCGAGTACGAGGAATCCGATGAAACCCCGGTGAGCAGCCCGGAACTGGCAAAGCGCTACCCGCTGATTCTGGGCACCGGTCCGTTTAAACCGGACATGAAGTCCTGTTTGCGTGCGGTGCCGTCCTTTATCAAAAAATACCCGCACCCGGCTCTCCAGATTCACCCGGATGACGCCGAGCCCAGAAAAATCAAGACCGGCGACGGCGTCAGCATCAAAACGCCCAGGGGCCAGGTGGTGATGCGCGCTTTTGTCACAGACCGGATCATGCCGGGGTTTGTGTATGCGCCCGTGGGCGGCGGCGGCCCCCTGGGCACTGCTGAGTGGCAGCAGGCTAATGTCAATGAAATCACGGACGAGCGGCAATATGATCCCATATCCGGATTTCCGGTTTACAAAACCCTTTTGTGCCAGGTCAAAAAGAAAAAACGGGTGCGCAAAACAGCCGCTTCTGCGGATCCGAGCCTGGGATGCGGTGGATAAAAAGCGCTTAAAACCCAGTGAGCATCACAGTGACTGTGCGGATTTGCACTCCCTTTTCACGAGAATTATTTTTTAAATTGAAAGGGGGTGGAAAACCATGGCCGAAGAAGAAAAAGACAGAGTCAAAGAGGAAAAAGAGCGGCAACAGGAGATATTGGACAAGCTGGACAAGGATACAACGGATGCCGAGACGTTGGATCCGGAAAAAGCCAAGAAATCTGAATCAGACAAATAATCTGCCGCTCATGTAAATTGCTTAAACAACAACGCGGGGCCGGACTGTATGGTCCGGCCCCGCGTTGTTGTTTAAGCAAAAAAAAAGAAAGGCGAACCATGACACAGGCCAAATGTCCGGTATGCGGATGTGAGCAGTTTTACGTCAAGGACCCGGATGATGAATTTGAGGTTTATGAATTTGAATGCCGGGAAGGGGATGTCTGTTTTGACGAGGCCGCAGATTCCGGCCAATGCCCGGAAATAGATGAAAGCACAGAAATCTTTTGCAATGCATGTGCCTGGCATGACCGGTTTGAAAAAATCAAATAAGACAGTGCCGGTTGATTTATCACTGCTAGGGTCTGTATTTTCGCATGATGCCGGCCCGGTGGCGGTTTGCTCCCTGCTGACCGCTTGCGCGCTCAATGCGACTCGCAAACCACCCCCGGGCCGGCATCATGGCCGACTGTGTGCAAAGTTTCACACCAAGGGATCCGGCCATTTCATGCCCCGAATCTTTCCTTTATCCGGGCATGGGACAATGCTTTTTGTTCATCAAAAGATTCCGTCCTTGCCAGTGCCAGGGCCGTGAGGCGCAAATCTTCCATTTCCTCCTGCATGGCTTCATAGCTTTCCATGGACAAAAGAACCGCTTTGGGGGAATTGTTTTTCAGGATGATGAGTCTTTCAGGTTCCCCTTTTGCCAGTGCATCCAGGGTGGCTGACGTTTTTTTGGAAAGGTCTGTGGCTGAAAGAAAATCTTTTGCACGCATTCAAGGTTTCCTTTAAATATTTGATGATTGTTTTGATAATAATCTGATTATTGTCTCTTGTCAATCAGCCTGATTTATCACTGCTTGGGTCTGTATTTTCGCATGATGCCGACCCGGTGGCGGTTTGCTCCCTGCTGACCGCTTGCGCGCTCAATGCGACT
>NZ_JAWODO010000067.1:0-7281 GCF_046483245.1 Desulfosalsimonas sp.
CGTCCGGCGGGGGACATCGTGCATTCGACGGGCGGCGTGGCCTCTGGCCCGATCTCTTTTATGAAGGTGTTCAACGCGTCGACCGATGTCATCAAGCAGGGCGGCCTCAGGCTCAAAAATGCGACATTGCCCTGCTGCCGGCAACACACGGACCGGTCACCAAAGATCAGGCCCGGGAGTTTTTCAACTCCCTGGGAGATGGTGCGGCCGTGATGATCAAGGCCCTGGCCGGAGGCGGGGGCCGGGGCATGCGGGCGGCCTACAGCCTGCAAGATCTGGATGCGGCATTTGACCTGTGCTGTTCCGAGGCAGCAGCGGCCTTTGGCTGCGGGGATGTGTACGTGGAAAAGCTGATTGCCGATGCCCGTCACATCGAGGTCCAGGTCATCGGCGACGGCCGGGGCGGGGTTTCGCATTTGTGGGAGCGGGAATGCACCCTGCAGCGCCGCAACCAGAAGCTTGTGGAAATCGCACCCGCCCCGGGCATGGACGACTCCCTGCGCACCCGCCTGACAGATGCGGCCGTGCAACTGGCCCAAAGCGTTGATTACAGGAGTCTGGGTACTTTCGAGTTTCTGGTGGATGCCGGGCAAGCAGGCGGTTGCGGGCCCTTTTATTTCCTTGAGGTCAATCCCCGGCTTCAGGTGGAGCACACGGTCACCGAGGAGATCACCGGCGTTGATCTGGTGCGTGCCCAGATTGAAATCGCCCGGGGCCGGAGCCTGCCGGATCTGGGACTTGGCCGGGAGCAGATCAGCGCGCCCGCGGGCCATGCCGTGCAACTGCGCATCAACATGGAAGAAATTTCGGAAAACGGCGATATATCAGCTGCATCCGGCACCCTGCGGGTGTTTGAACCGCCCCTGGGTCCGGGGGTAAGGGTGGATACCTTTGGATATGCCGGCTATGAAATCAATCCCAACTTTGACTCTTTGCTGGCCAAGCTGATCTGCCACAGCCGCTCACCTGAATATGCCGATGTTTTGGCAAAAGCCTACCGGGCCCTGTGCGAGTTTCGCATCGAGGGGGTGGCCACCAATATCGGCCTGCTCCAGAACCTGGTCCGGCATTCGGATGTTGTGGCAAACAAGGTGACCACCCGGTTTGTGGAAACCCAACTGGGCCGGTTGACCGGATCGGCAGACAGCGGCCACCGGGCGCATTATTTTGATCAAATTCAGGGCGGCCCGGGCCTGGAAAAAAATGCGGGTCAGGCCGATGATGCCAACGACGCCCCGGAAAACACCGGGCCCTGCCGGGTGTCCATGCCCGGCACGGTGGTGAGAATCGAGGCGGAAGAAGGGCAGGTGGTGCATGAAAAACAAGTCGTGGCCGTAATCGAGGCCATGAAAATGCAGCATGCAATCGAAGCCGGCGTCAGCGGCGTGATCCGGCGCATCTGTGTCAAGCGCGGCGACACCCTGGCCAAAGGCCGGGCGCTGGCCTGGATTGAACCAGGCCATGTGGATGCCGAGCAGGCGGATGCGGAAAAAGAGGTGGATCTGGATCATATCCGGCCGGATCTGGCCGAGGTTGTCGAGCGGCACCGGGCCTGCATGGACGAGGCCCGGCCCGAAGCGGTTGAAAAGCGCAGAAAAACCGGCCAGCGCACGGCCAGGGAAAATATCGCAGACTTGGTGGATGATGACAGTTTTATCGAGTACGGCGCCCTGGCGGTGGCAGCCCAGCGCCGGCGGCGCTCTTTGGCGGAGTTGATCCAAAAAAGCCCGGCAGACGGGCTGATCACCGGGATCGGATCGGTCAACGGAAACCGGTTTGACGAGACAAAGGCCCGGTGCATGGTGCTGGCCTATGATTACACGGCCATGGCCGGCACCCAGGGGGCGTTTAATCACCAGAAAACCGACCGGATGCTGCATCTGGCAGAGCAGTGGCGCCTGCCGGTGGTGCTTTTTGCCGAAGGCGGGGGCGGGCGGCCCGGGGACGTGGATGCCATGGAGCTCCGGGTGGCGGGCCTGGACCTGGATACTTTCACCCGGTATGCCAGTTTAAGCGGGCTGGTGCCCCTGGTGGGCATCGTTTCCGGGTACTGTTTTGCCGGAAACGCCACTTTGCTGGGCTGCAGCGACGTGATCATTGCCACGAAAAACGCCAACATCGGCATGGGCGGACCCGCCATGATCGAAGGCGGCGGGCTGGGCAAATGCCGGCCCGAGCAAATCGGGCCCGCCAGTGTGCAGGGACCCAACGGGGTCATTGACATTCTTGTGGAAGACGAGGCCGGGGCCGTGGCTGCGGCCAAAAAATACCTTTCCTATTTCCAGGGACCGGTGGACGACTGGCAGTGTGCAGATCAGCGCCGGCTGCGCCGGTGTGTTCCGGAAAACCGGCTCAGGGCCTACAATGTCTCGGAAATCATTTCGCTTCTGGCGGATACGGACTCGGTCATAGAGCTTCTCAGACAGTACGGCCCGGGCATTATCACCGCACTGATTCGTATCCAGGGCCGGCCCTTCGGCCTGATGGCCAACAACTGCTGGCACCTGGGCGGGGCCATTGACGGGGATGCCGCAGATAAGGCCGCCCGGTTCATGAAGCTGTGCGACGCATTTGACATTCCCATGGTGGTGCTCTGCGACACCCCGGGGTTCATGGTGGGCCCGGAGGCCGAAAAAAGCGCGCAGGTGCGGCGCTTTGCCCGGTTGTTTGTGACTGCGGCCGGCGCCACCATCCCGGTGTTTTCCGTGGTTCTGCGCAAGGGATACGGCCTGGGGGCCATGGCCATGGTGGGCGGCGGCTACCACCGGCCGGTGTTCAATATCTCCTGGCCCACTGGCGAATTCGGCGGCATGGGCCTGGAAGGGGCCGTGAAGCTGGGTTTCAAAAAGGACCTGGAGGCGGAAAAAGACCCGGAAAAGCGCCAGGAGTTATACGATTCCCTGGTGGCCATGTCCTATGAGCACGGAAAGGCCATCAACATGGCCTCGTTTCTGGAAATCGACGACGTGATCGACCCCGCAGACACCCGGCACTGGATCATGCGCGGCCTTGCCGCCATGCCGCCGGAGGGCGCCCGGACCGGGAAAAAACGGCCGGATATTGATACATGGTAGCAAGTTTGATGGTTTCGTAAAAAGTAAGTTTTTAGATGGCGCCTTAAAAGTTCAAGATCAAGGCTTGCGCAATTTCGAAGAATGCAGCGTACTTATCCGTACGTGAAATTCTGAGAAATTGCGCGTAACGCAGATATTGAACTTTTACGGTGCCATCAAGTTTTGTTTGAAAAATATTTGCCTGTGCCGGCATGATGGGTTAGGGTGTGACAAAATATTGACTTTTGCTGCCGGATCCATGCCCATGTCCGAATTGCCGGAGAGTTTGAAAACGCTGCAAACCAGGGGCGTCGCCCTGTGGCAGGCATCCCTGGATATTTGTCCCCGGCAGATCCGCCGGTTCAGGCAGCTGCTTTCCCGGGAGGAAGGCGCCCGGGCACAGCGATTTTTATCTGAAGCCCACAGGCGCCGCTTTATTGCCGCCCATGGCATTTTGCGGCAGATTCTGGGCGGTCTCACCGGCATTTGTCCAAATCATCTGGTATTTGAAGATCAGGGCCGGGGCAGGCCCGGTCTGAAAAATGACCTGCCTTTTGATTTTTTTTGTTTTAATCTGTCCCATTCCCGTGAGATGATGTTGCTCGGCGTTTGCCTGAAGGGACCCGTTGGTGTGGATATTGAATGGATCAACCCCGCAGCCGACATTTCCGGGATGGCTGATCGGTTTTTTTCTTCAGCCGAGGCACGGGCTGTCCGGAGCCGTTCCCGGGAGTCTGCAAAAGCACTTTTTTATCAGTACTGGACCCTTAAGGAGGCTTACCTGAAGGCCACCGGTGAGGGAATTGCCCGGCTCCGGGATGTCGAAATCGATTGCCGGGCCGACCGCGGCTATGCACTGGCCGACCGCGGCTGCTCCATGAATGAAAAATGGACGATTCTGCCGGTTTTTCCCCGGCCCGGTTATGCCGGGGCAGTTGCTGTAAAATTTACTGGCCCGGATTTTGCATATATTAATGGCATGCCGGTTCATGATGCCTTTTTATAAATCTAAAAAACCTGTTTTATTTTATTGTTTGTCCAAGGAGACCTGAATGCCGTCGTACCAACTGAGCAACAATGATTTTCCCAATCTGCCCACCCGCATAAAGGGTCTGGGCGGTCTGGCGGAAAACCTCTGGTGGAGCTGGAATCCCCAGGCCCGCATGCTTTTTAAAATGCTTGACCGCCAGGCCTGGAAGGAAAGCAACCACAACCCGGACCTGATGTTAAAGCAGTTGTCAGCCGATGCCCTGGCGGGGGCCACCCGGGATGACAATTACCTGCGGCATTATGATCTGGTGATGTATTTGTTTGAGAAATATCTAAACGAGCGGGTGCTGTACCCGGAATTTGAACTGCAGCCGGATGCCCCGCCCATCGCCTATTTCAGCGCGGAATACGGCCTGCATCATTCCCTGCCGTTTTACGCCGGCGGGCTGGGATTTCTTGCCGGCGATCATCTCAAGGAATGCAGTGACCTGGGCATTCCCATGGTAGCCGTGGGGTTTATGTATCCGGGCGGGTATCTCAACCAGGTGATCAACCGTGACGGGTGGCAGGAAAATTTTACACAAAAGGTGGACAAGGATGCCGCATCCATCAGCCGCCTGCTGACCAAGGACGGAGAGCAGGTTTGCGTGCCGGTGCCCTATATCAACCACACCCCTGTGGAAGTGGGCATATGGAAGGTTTCCGTGGGAAGGGTGGGGCTTTATCTCATGGATACAGATATCGCGTCCAACAGCGACTGGGTCAGATCCATTTCCAGAAGGCTTTATACCAGTGATGTCACCCAGCGGCTGCTCCAGGAGATTCTGCTGGGGATCGGCGGCTCAAGGGTGCTGGCGGCCCTGGGTCACGATTTCAGCATGCTGCATTTAAACGAGGGGCATGCCGCCTTTGCCCTGCTTGAAAAAATCCGCGAATTTGTCGAAGATGGCGCGGATTTTGAACAGGCGCGCAAAAAGGTGGCGGCCATGAGCCTGTTTACCACCCACACGCCGGTGCCCGCAGGGCATGATATTTTTCCCTTTGACCTGGTGGAAAAATACCTGGAAGGCTACTGGCCCCTTCTGGGGCTGGACCGGGATGGGTTCATGGAACTGGGCCGGCATCCGGAAAATCCCGAAGCCGGGTTTAACATGACAGCACTGGCATTGCGGCTTTCGGGCAATGTCAATGCTGTGAGTCAGAAGCACGGGGAGGTCACCCGGGGCATGTGGCACTGCATGTGGCCGGACAAGGCTGAAGAAGACGTGCCCATTGATTACGTGACAAACGGGGTCCATCTGCCCACTTGGCTGGAGCCCAAGATGCGGCTGCTGTTTAACAAGTATTTCGGAGAAGGCTGGATCAATGTCCATGACAACCCGGCCATATGGCAGTTTATCGAGGAAATCCCGGATTCGGAGCTATGGCAGATTCATTACTGGTTCAAGCTCAAGCTGGTCAATTACATACGCCACAAGGCCCGGGACCGGTGGGATGCAGGTGATGCGGATCCATCCCAGATCATGGGCATGGGCACGCTTCTGGATCCGTCGGTTCTCACCCTTGGATTCGCCCGCAGGTTTGCCACATACAAGCGCGCGGACCTGATCTTCCATGACCTGGATCGGCTCAAGAAAATCGTCAATGATCCCTGGCGGCCGGTTCAGATCATATTTGCCGGAAAATCCCATCCAGAGGACGCCAAGGGCCATGAACTGATCCACCGCGTATTTGAATTTGCCCGTGATCCGCAGATGGGCGGCAGGATCGCCTTTGTGGAAAACTACAACGAGCAGCTCGGCCAGTATATGGTCCATGGCGTGGATGCATGGTTAAACAATCCCGTTCCCCCAATGGAGGCCAGCGGCACCAGCGGCATGAAAGCGGCCTTAAACGGCGTGCCCCATGTGAGCATCCCGGACGGATGGTGGCTGGAGGGCTATAACAGCAACAACGGCTGGCAGTTCGGCTCAGGCAGAAAGGATGCGGACAGCGGCCGGGACCGGGAGGATGCCGCACAATTATACACCCTGCTGGAAGAAGAAATGATCCCCCTTTATTATGAGGCTGCCGAAGACGGCACCCCCCACGGCTGGACCCGGTACATGAAAGAAAGCATCAAGTCCACTGCCCCGCACTTTTCCTCCCGCCGGATGGTCAAGGAGTATTACCGCAAGTTTTATGCCCATGTGCTGGAACGCGGCTCTGAAAACTACGGGTGCTGATGGGGCAGGGGCAGCGGCTGGGGGAACACAAGGATTTACAAAATTGTAAATTTTGTGGCAAAAAATTAACAAAATTGTATGTTCATTGAAAGTCATTTCTTCGGTCCATGATCATTTGCAGTGGGGTCAGGCAACGCTTTTCGGTAACTTCAAAAAAGTTGCTGTTCGTGTTTGGTTCTATAATTTTCGCATGATGCCGGCCCGGTGGCGGTTTGCTCCCTGCTGACCGCTTGCGCGCTCAATGCGACTCGCAAACCACCCCCGGGCCGGCATCATGGCCAACTGTGTGCAAAGTTTCACCAAGGGGGTCGAAAGCAACACATCCAAGTCTTAAAAAGCGTTGTTTTCATGCCCGGTCCCGTGGGCTGGCCCGGCAAGAACCCTTCCAAGGAAGCCCGGGGGCGGGGTCGGTTTTTGAGGCGACATTGAGCGTTTACGGAAAAATTCAGCAAATGCCGGAGCTAAAAAATTTCAAACTGTTTGAGGCCGACAGGCCGAGTTTTTGAAATTTTAAGCGAAGGCATTGGCTGAATCCGTAAACGGTCAGGAGCGAAAAAACTGACCCCGGCCGCAGGGCTTCCTTGGAAGTCTGATTTCAGATGGCGCTGTAAAAAGTTCAAGATCAAGGCTTGCGCAATTTCGAAGAATGCAGCGTACTTGGCCGTACGTGAAATTCTGAGAAATTGCGCGTAACGCAGATATTGAACTTTTTACGGCGCCATCATATTTAAAAGGATTCATACCGAAATGTGAGTTTAAACACAAATGAAAAACCCGCACAAATTTTTGCTTGACAAATCCGTTAAAAAGCTTTTATTGGTTCCTGAAACATACAAATTTAAACAAACCGGCCATCGGGCCCGAATATATTTGACTGTATCGGAACGACCCATGCAATTATTTCATCTGCAGACAAAAAAAACAAACCAGAACTGGTGGTGGCGGACCAGCATAGCGGGGTCTGCCTTTAAACCGGTTTGAATCAGCCATAGCGCAAGCAAAAAGACCGAGGC
>NZ_JAWODO010000069.1:0-18937 GCF_046483245.1 Desulfosalsimonas sp.
GGCGCACCACCTTTGCCGGCCGGGTCATGCCGTCTGCCAGTTGAACCCCGTGGCGCAGTTCATCGAGTTTTGCATCAGAAACCGGCCGGTCAACTTCCACCTGGTATTGTTTTTCATGGTCAAAGGAGGGATGGGCCAGGCGGTGATGGATCCGGCCGTCGCTGGTGAGCAAAACCAGACCCGTGGAATCGCGGTCCAGCCGGCCCACGGGAAAAACACGCTGATCGACCCGGACCAGATCCAGCACGATTTTTCTGCCCGGCTGGCTGCAGGAGCAGATATAGCCCGCAGGCTTGTTGAGAATGATGTAGACGTCCTGCCGGGCCGGGACCACGGGTTTTCCCGACACTTCCACCCGGTCTGCCCCGGGATCCACGGTGGTGCCCATTTGGGTGACGGTTTCCCCGTTTACCCGCACCAAGCCCCTGCGGATATAATCTTCCGCCCTGCGGCGGGAACAGATACCGGCATCCGCCATAAACTTCTGAAGGCGGACCCCTTTTTTTGCCTCTTTGGATTCCATGATCAGGACCGGTAATCCGCGTTGATTTTCACATAATCCACGGAAAAATCACAGGTAAGTACCGAGGCCCGCTGCCGGCCGGATTTCACGTCAATGGTGACAACAAAGGTCTTTTTCTGCAGCACCGCAGTGGCCACGGCTTCGGCCTGAGCCCCGCATCCCAGGCCCTGGTTGACCATTTTCACGTCATCAAACCAGATATCCACCGCATCCGGGTCAAATTCCACCCCGGCCCGGCCCAGGGCTGCCAGAATCCGGCCCCAGTTGGCGTCCTCGCCGAAAAAGGCGGTTTTCACCAAGCTGGAATTGGCTACGGTATCAGCCATCTGACGGGCATCTTCCCGGGTTTCTGCATTGATCACGGAAATTTCCACGCACTTGGTGGCCCCCTCCCCGTCTTCTACGACCATGCGGGCCAGTTTTCCCAGGACATTTTCCAGCAGGGCCGAAAAGGCCCTGAAATTCGAATGGGTTTTGGCCCGCGCCCCGCTTTGGCCGTTTGCCAGCACCAGCACCGTGTCATTGGTGCTGGTATCCCCGTCTATTGTGATGCGGTTAAAAGACGCCTCATTTGCAGAAACCAGCGCCCGCTGAAGATCGGCAGCAGGGATTTCCAGATCCGTACACACAAAGCACAACATGGTGGCCATGTCCGGCCGGATCATGCCCGAACCCTTGGCCATGGCTGCCAGACTGTAAGTTTTTTCCCCCATTTGCCCCTGCTCAAAAACCAGTTTGGGCCGGGTATCGGTTGTCATGATGGCCTCGGCTGCGGCCGCAAAGCCGTCTTCCGAAAGCCCGCTCACAAGGCCGGGCACGGCCGCACGGATTTTGTCCATGTCCAGGTGCTGGCCGATCACGCCCGTGGAGGCTGTCAGAACATGCGCCTCATCTGCTTTCAGGCCATCTGCGGCCAGCCGGGTCATGGCGCGGGCATCGGCCATGCCCTGGTCTCCGGTGCAGCAGTTGGCATTGCCGCTGTTGACAATAATGGCCCGGCCCACCCCGCTGCTCAGGCGCTGCTTGTCAAGCCGCACAGGTGCGGCCTGGACCCGGTTTTTCGTAAACACCCCGGCTGCGGCAGCAGGGGTGTCAGAGACGATTAAGGCCAGATCCTTTTTTCCGTTTTTCTTGAGTCCAGCACACACAGCTGCCGCGCGAAATCCCTTGGCCATTGGCATCTCTCCTTCTATATCGCTTGCAATCCGGTTTGATCCGGATTACAAATCGTTTTTATGCAGACCTTCAAACTCATTGTGGAATATGACGGTACGGATTTCAACGGCTGGCAGATCCAGAAAACCGGCCGCACCATCCAGGGTCAAATCGAAAAAGCCCTTTTTACCATGACCCGCCAGCCCGTCCGGGTCACGGGCTCTGGCCGGACCGACGCCGGAGTGCATGCCCTGGGCCAGAGCGCCCATTTCCGCTGCCAGACCCGGCTCACACCCGATGCTTTTTTCTCCGGGCTCAACAGCCTGCTGCCCGAAGACATTGTGATCCGCTCCTGCACCCGAGAATCAGAAACCTTTCACGCCCGCTATGATGCCAGGCAGAAAACCTATCGTTACTATATCTTAAACCGCCCCCTGGCCCTGGCCATCGGGCGGCATTATGCCTGGCACATTGCAAAACCCATAGACATTGAAGCCATGGCAGAGGCCGCCCGGCATCTCCAGGGCACCCATGACTTTGCTGCATTTGAAAACACCGGCAGTCCCAGATCCCACAGCATCCGAACGGTTTCTGCGGCCCGGTTTCTCACAGATGAGAACAACCCGCAGATCATCTTTGAAATCACCGCAGACGGATTTCTTCGCTACATGGTCAGAAACATCCTGGGCACCCTGGTTGAAACAGGCCTGGGCCGGATGGCACCGGAACAAATGACTGCCATCCTGGATTCCAAAGACCGCGGCCGGGCCGGGGCCACGGCCCCGGCCCGGGGCCTGTTTCTTGTGGACGTGGAATACTGAAAAAAAAGTCACGCCCCCTGCGGTCCCAGCTCTCCGGCCTTCAAGCGCTGCACCTGGCGGTTGTAGAAGGCAATCACATCCCTCCTGTTAAGCATGCCCAACAACACACGTGCGTCATCCTCGGAAACCACGGGCAGGCTGTCGATATTTTTGGTGGTCATCTTCTGCAGCACGGTATTTAAATCTTCGGAAGCCGTGGTGGCCACCACGCTGGAGGTGGCAATATCGCGCATGACCACCAGGTGCTCGATTTCCGGTGAAAACAAAACCCCCCGGATGTCCGTGCTTGAAAAAATCCCCCTCATGCGATTTTCCTCGTCCATGACCGGAAAATAATGCTGCTTTGTCTGGGAAAAAAACACCTTGAACTGTTGAAACGGCATGTGCTCGGGAATGGTGGGCACCTTTCGCACCAAATGCATCAGATCCCGCACCTTGATCAGCTGGAGCACATCCACCATGAATTCTCCAGCATGGGCCGGCGATGCCACCCGGTTTTTGACCTGCTTGCGATAAATACTCCAGCGCCGGGATGTCACATAGCAGATGGAGCAGACAAACAGGCTGGGCAGAAGAAGTTCATAGGAATTGGTCATCTCGCTGACAAAAATAATGGTGGAAATGGGCGCATTGGACACAGCCGTGAAAAAGCCCGCCATGCCCACCACCACAAAAGCACCCGGGCTGGTGACAACACCGGGGATCAACTGGTGAAACAGTTTTCCCACCACACCGCCCATGGCCCCGCCAATGACCACCGAAGGCCCGAACACGCCGCCGCTGCCCCCGGAGCCGATGGTAAAGGAGGTGGTGACAATCTTTCCCAGGGCCAGGGCCAACAAAACAGAGATGGCCAGTTCATTGAAAATGGCCTGCTGGGCATAACCATATCCAAAGGCAAGGGTGGAGGGCAGGTAAAATCCGACCATGCCGGTTAGCATCCCGCCGATGGCCGGCTTGACATGATTGGGAATCCGGATTTTCTTAAACAGATCCGTAACCCCGTAAAAGGATTTGACATAGCAGAGGCTCAAAACCGAAAGCACCAGGGCCAGAACAATATAGGGCCCGAGTTCCAGGGGGTTCTGGAACCTGAATTCAGGTGAATCAAACAGTGTGCCCCAGCCGAATACCAGGGAAAACAGGCAATAGGCCACCACCGATGAAATCCCGGCCGGGATGATGACCTCGGATTCAAAATCCGGGTCACTGTAGAGCACTTCCGAGGCAAACAGCGCCCCTGCCAGCGGCGCCCGGAAAATGCTGCCCACCCCTGCGCCGATGCCTGCGGCCAGCATAATCCGGCGCTCGCGCTCGGACAGCTTGAGCTTGGTGGCCATAAAAGAGCCGAAACCCGCCCCGATCTGGGCAATGGGTCCTTCCCTTCCGCCGGAGCCGCCGGTGGTCAAGGTGATGGCCGAGGCAATGGTCTTGACAATCGGCACCCGGGAGCGCATGAATCCGCCCTTCTGGTGATAGGCCTCAATGGCCGCATCCGTGCCGTGGCCTTCAGCCTCCGGGGCAAACCGGTAAACGATCCAGCCGCTTAACAATCCGCCGGCAGCCGGCAGAAACAAAAGAATCCAGCGGTTGAACACCGTGGCGGTGGGCGGCAGAATATGTCCTTCCCCGGCCGGCTGTGGGGGGCGGTAACCGGCCAGCCAGTCCATGAACAAATGGGCCCCGAGCTGGCACAGATACTGGAAAATAATGGAGCCGGTGCCGGCAATAATGCCGATGAGAACAAAAAACAGGCTCCACTTGCCCGCCCGGGCAAGGTTGACAGACCGAATCCGCTGCTTTAGCAAAACCGCCAGTTGGTGAATACGCTGCTGCTGTGCCACGCTATCTTCTTTCCGGCATATGCGGCCGTGCAAACAAACCGGCCCGGATTATCCCGTATCCCGGGTCAAATCCGCAACTCCCTGATACACGATGTCAAACAGGGTACGGATATCGTCTTTTTCCAGACAGGAAAAGGCCACCCGCAGATCGTATCGGCCCAGTGCAATCAACCCCACCCCGTACTGGTCAAGCAGATGCGCCCGCAATTTTTCCGCCTCCACGGTCTTTAGCCGGATGCACATGAAATAGCCGGAGTTAAACGGATAAACATCCCAGGCAGAAGCATATTTGGGATCTGCCAGGACCTGTTTCACGGTTTCGGCCCGGGCCCGGAGCAGTTCGTATCTGGCCTGTTTTTCCGCCTGGTAGTTTTCATCCTGCATGGATTTCACCACAATGGACTGGCTCAAATGCGAGGCATTGGAAATATTGCCGCGCACGCACCCAGCGGTCTTGCGCTCCAGGGCGTCAAAAACACCCGCAGCATCGCCGTCAATAACGGCTCCGTAAGTGATAAAGCCCACCCGGAGGCCCCAGACGTAATTTTCCTTGGTGGCCCCGTCGAGTTTGACGGCCAGCAGGCGGGGGTGGCGGCCGCAAAGCCGGGAAAAAATCGATTCCTTCAGGATTCCGTCCTCATAAAACAAGCCGAAATAGGCGTCATCGCAGACAACGATCACATTGGTGCCGGCCTTGGCCAGTTCGGTGAGCACGGCCACAACCTGATCGGCTTCTGCTTCCGTGAGGGTATAGCCCGTGGGATTGTGGGGGAAATTGAGCAGAACGGTGATTTTCTGGTTTTCCCGGGCTTCCTTTTTCAGGCAGTCTGCCAGGGCATCCACGTTATAGGCCCCGGTTTCGGTAAAAATCGGGTATTGGGAGATGCGCGCCTTTTTTCTCACCCCGAAAATCATGTTGTAATTGCCCCACATCATCTCGGGCAAAACAATCACATCGCCCGGATCCGTCCACACGTCGGCAAAAATGCTGATGGCATGGGTAATCCCGTTTGTCACCACCGGCAAGCTCACGGTTTTTCCGGCAAGCGACGGATTTTTTTCATATATTTCCTTCTGCCAGGTGCTGCGCAGCTGTGGGATGCCAAAGGAAGGGGCGTAAGTCACCGATTCCTCAGCTGCCAGACCGGCAACCGAGCGCATTACCGAAGGCAGCACCATGGCGCTGTCGCCTTGTTTGGCAATCCCGATGGTGGCATTCAAACGCGTGGCCTTCTGCTTGGCCTCTGCACTCTGGGAGAGGATCCCCTTTGGAAAAAACAGCTCCTTGCCCACGCTGGAAAGCATTTCCATCAAATGGGCGTTGCCCTGCTCAATAATTTCATTTAACTGTGCTGCAATCGGATTCATTGTATCTGCCCTTTACTGCCATGTTCACTTTGCCCGCAGCCGGCGGCTGCCGGGCATCCGCCCAAAAACCAGGAACCCCTGCGGCAATGGCCGCCCATCACCGCGCCAAATGGAAAAACATAACCTACAATTTTTTCTTTTTTTCCAAAAATTGTCAAGCGTTATTCCAGGTTTTGTCCAGCTTTTGTGCAAGCCTGTTTCACACTGCAGCGCCCGTCGCATGTGCCCATAAAGCCGGCGCGCGCCTGGCGTTCGCGCACTCGGGCCGGGCAGTTCTAAGGCTTGCTTCGCTGCGGCCGAAGTAATTCGGCCGCGGCCGCTCCGCTTCGCCAAGAACTGCTGGCCGGCCCAACGTGCAATGCGCCCGCCAGGCGCGCGCCGGCTTTATGGGCACATGGAAAAACCATTCATCAGTTCCCAAAGGAAAAATTAAACAGAAAAATCTCAAAGGCATCCATTTTTTTACACGACCGCGGATATTTTGCAGGCAGTGGGCCATGGGGCCGGGCAGGTGGCGGTTTGCGAGTCGCATTGAGCGCGCAGGCGGTCAGCAGGGAGCAAGCCGCCGCCGGCCCGGCCCCATGCGAAAACCGCAAAAAGATACCTGCGGCAAGCTTGAAAATCGCTCGGTTCAGGTGGTATAGATGACGTTTTCATTTTGCTGAAATCCTGCTACAAAGAACAGCAGAATTTCAGGAACCCGAATTATCACAAGGAGGCATGAACCATGGAATGCAAACAGGAACAAAACCTTTCCGGCTGCAACTGCACCTATGAACCCTGCCAGCGCAAGGGAATCTGCTGTGAATGCATCGCATATCACCTCAAAAGCCGCCAGCTTCCGGCCTGCTGTTTTCCGGCAGACGCCGAGGCCACCTATGACCGCTCCTTTGTCCATTTTGCCAAACTGGTCCAGGCGGGCAAAATATGAACACCCCGGCTGATACATCCAATTTCTGCGAAATGGCGGATCTAACAGAAAAAATCCTGTCTGATCCGCCCGCCGGGATCAGTGAAGACCAGGCGCTCCAACTGGCCGGGGCGGAAGGGGCTGCGTTTATGGACCTGATTTGGGCGGCCGACCGGGTGCGCAGGCATTTCAAGGGAAATGAGATTTTCACCTGCTCCATCACTAATGCCAAATCCGGCAAATGCTCCCAGGATTGTGCATTTTGCGCACAGTCCGGCCACCATGACACAGGGGTGGAGACCTATCCCCTGCTGTCGAAAAAAGAACTGGTAAAACGTGCCCTGGAAATGGAAGACGCGCAAATGACCCATTTCTCCATGGTCACCAGCGGGCTTTTTCTTTCAGACCAGGAAATTGACACCATCTGTCGGGCTGCGGAAACAATCTGCGCGCGCACGCACCTGACCTTGTGCGGATCCCTGGGAATGCTCACCCAAAAGCAGGCACAGCAGCTCAAGAAAAGCGGCATCCGCAACTATCACCACAACCTGGAAACCGCGCGCAGCCATTTCAGACAGGTCTGCACCACCCATGAATACGATGCAGACATCGAATCAATACGGGTTGCCGCAGAAGCCGGACTGTCTGTTTGCGCCGGGGGCATTATGGGCCTTGGCGAAACCCGGGCCCAAAGAATTGAGCTGGCCATAACCCTCCGGGAAATCGGGGTGGAAAGAATCCCCTTAAACTTCATCAATCCCATTGCCGGGACCAAAATGGCTGACCAGCCCCTTTTGTCCGTGGCAGAGGCGCTGAAAACCATCGCCCTGTTCCGGCTGATCAATCCGGAAAAGGACATCACCATCTGCGGAGGCCGGCATGTGACCCTGGGCGATTTTCAGTCCTGGATTTTTGCCGCCGGCGCCAACGGGATCATGACCGGCAATTACCTGACCACAACCGGAAGAGATATTGCACAGGACGTAAAAATGATTCATCAGTGGCAGCAGATGCAAGGGGAATAGGAGCGGGATAGCTTGCCAAAAGATGGGCAAATGATTATAATGATACTATAATAGCAAGTTTTATTTAAATCCCATCTTAATGAGGAAAACCCCATGGTCACACATCAAAACATCCTGCTGGTTTATCCGGAAGTGCCCTCCAACACCTACTGGAGCTATAAACACGCCCTTGGCTTTATCAAGAAAAAAAGCGCCATGCCGCCTTTGGGCCTTTTGACCATCGCCGCCCTGTTTCCGGCAGATCGGGAGCTGAAACTGGTGGATTTAAATGTCGGTCCCCTGGACGACAACCTACTGCAATGGGCTGATGCGGTGTTTGTCTCTGCCATGATCGTGCAGAAACAATCCATGGAGCAAGTGGTGGCGCGGTGCAACCAGATGGGAAAAACCGTGGTTATCGGAGGTCCCTATGCCACCAACAGCTGGCAGGAACTCAGCGGGGCAGACCATATTCTTCGCGGCGAAGTGGATGAAACCCTGTGCGATTTTCTGGCCGAACTGGACTCCGGCACAGCCGCGGCGGTTTATGATATGCCGCCGCACCCGGATATCTCCCGGCTGCCGGCACCCCGGTTTGACCTGCTCGACATTGACGCCTATGGCTCCATGTCCATCCAGTACTCCCGGGGATGTCCCTTTCACTGCGAATTCTGCGACATCTGGACCGTCTACGGCAACAAGCCCCGGCTAAAAGACGCCCAAAGCCTGACCGCTGAACTCGACGCCCTGTATTCCATGGGCTGGGAAGGGGCCGTATTTCTGGTGGATGACAACTTTATCGGCAACAAGCGCCGGGTCAAAAAGGAACTGCTACCGGCCCTGATTCAATGGCAGCAGGACCGGGATTATCCCTATCATTTCTATACCGAGGCCAGCATCAACCTGGCCGATGACCCTGACCTGATGACCGGCATGCGCGAGGCCGGATTTAACTCCGTGTTTATCGGCATTGAGACCCCGGATCCGCAATCTCTGGCTGAAACCGGAAAGACCCAGAACCTCAAATCCGACATGGAAGCCGCGGTGCGTACCATTCAGAAAAACGGCCTGGAGGTGCTGGCCGGATTTATCCTTGGATTTGACAATGACACGCCGGCCATCTTTGATCAGCAGATCCGGTTTATTCAGCAAAACGCCATCCCCCAGGCCATGATCGGGCTATTAAACGCCCTTCCGGGAACACGCCTGTACCAGCGCCTGGAAGCCGAGGGCCGGATTTTATCCCAATCAGCCGGCAACAACACCCACAGCATGCAGGCCAATTTTAAAACCGTGATGGATCCCCAGGTTCTGCGCCAGGGCTACCGGAAAATTTTAAAGCATCTTTACGGCTTCCGGCTGAAAAACTATTTTGCCAGATGCAGCCATCTGCTCGACCGCATCGAATGCCGGCAGTATTACCAGCGCAAGGTGCGGGCTGCGGATCTCAAAATCTTTTTCCGTGCGCTTTTGCGCCAGCCCTTTACGGCTTACGGGTTTAACTACATCAAGTTTCTGGTGCGAAACGCGTTTAAAAACCGGGACCTGTTTGCAGAGGCCGTCACCTATTCCATCTACGGGCACCACTACCACACCATCACCCGCCAAACCCTGAAAAAGGAAAAAATAGCGGACGTGCTGGACAAAAAATACAACAAGTTCACCAAAAAGGTGAATCGCCGCTCCACGGCCGTGCAAAGCGGCTCGGAAGATCAGCTAAGGGCCCTGAAAAAACTCTGGGACACCCGCATGCGGTATCTCAAGCAGATGCAGCACAAGATCAACAAGCTCAACACAGATTACCAGGACGAACTGCGGCGGAAATATCTGGAATTATCTGCCCAGATGCGAGACATGCTGGCCAGCCTGGAAATCCGGACCCTGTCATCCCCGGATTCCGGCGGCGCGCACCGGTAACGCTCTTGCCGCAAAGGCCGGGAGGCGATGACGCATAAGCTAACCAGGGGCGGGTGCTGCCTCCGGCGGGCGCATTGCACGTTGGGCCGGCCAGCAGTTCTTGGCGAAGCGAAGCGTCTACGGCCGCATTACTTCGGCCGCAGCGAAGCAAGCCTTAGAACTGCGCGGCCCGAGTGCGCGCAAGCCGGAGGCAGCACCCGCCCCTTGAACGGAAGGCCGCCGGCCGGTAAAAATTCCTTGACTTTTTGAGCCGGTTTTTTTTATTGTTTATCCATCATTTGCTGGAAGCATTTATTTGATTTTCAGGGAGCCGGATATGCACTTTGAACTCGACAAATCACACAAGGAAATCCAGAAGGCGGTCCGGGAATTTGTCCGGGCACAGTTTGACAGGGAAATGATCATCGAATCCCTGAAAACCGGGGATCTTCCCGCCGGAATCCGGAAAAAGGCCGCACAGCTCGGGTTTTCCGGTATTCACATCCCTGATGCGTATGACGGCGGCGGCATGGGTCTTTTCGAGTACGTGCTTGCAGCAGAGCAGATGTGCAGAAAAGACGCCTCTGCGGGCATGGCCCTGATGCTGTCGGGTTTTGGTGCAGAATGCCTGTTTGATCTTGACCGTAAAAATCTGGCGGAAAAATACCTGACTCCCGTGGCAGGCGGGAAGATGCGCGCTGGTGCAGCCCTGTTTGAACCGGGTGCAGGCGCGGATATCTCCGGCACACAGACAACCGCCGCTGCCAGGGGGGATCACTGGATCATCAACGGGGACAAGGCATACGTGCCAAACGGGACAACCGCCGGATTTTACGTGGTCTTGTGCGCCACCCGTGAAGATGCAGACCCGTCAGACAGCTCCATTAACACCGGTAACCAACAGTCCCTGATCATCGTGGATGCCGATACCTCAGGCGTCACCGCGGAATCGGCAGGCCCCACCCTTGGCGCCGGCATGGTGGATTTCGCCCATGTTGGTTTTCAAAACGCAGCCGTTTCCGCAAAAAACATAATCGGCACCCCCGGCCAAGGCCTGGACCGGAGCCTGTCGTTTTTGAATCAGGCCCGGATCCAGGCCGCTGCCATGGCCCTGGGCACCGGCCAGGGCGCCTTTGACCGGGCCCTGGATTACACGCGTCAGCGCAGTCAATTCGGCAAAAAACTGGCCCAATTCCAGGTGACCCGGCATAAGCTGGCAGACATGGCCGCCGGCCTGGAATCAGCCCGGCTCAGCATCTACTCCGCGGCCAAAGCCTTTGATGCGGGCACCTGCGATGCCAAAATGGCCGCCGCAGCCAAGCTCACGGCCGCCAATGCGGCCATGACAGCTTCCGACGAGGCCGTACAATTGCTCGGGGGATACGGATACATGACCGAATACGAAGTGGAGCATTTCTACCGGGACGCCAAAACCCTGGAAATCTTTCTGGGCAGCCCCGGGGTGTTAAAAGACGTGATTGCCGGCGGGCTTATCGGCAAACTCAGGTAATGCAGAAAGGATCAGCCGCCGTGGAAATACTTGCCTACACCGACGACCACCACCGGTTCCGCAGCCGGATGCGCGCCTTTCTGGAAAAGGAAATCACGCCCTGGACCGATCAGTGGGAAGCCGATCACATCACCCCCAAATGGGCCTGGCAGAAACTGGGCCGGGCCGGATTTCTATGCACGGGTGTTTCGCCCGAATACGGGGGCATGGGCGGCGATTTTCTCTATTCCGTGATTGCCGCCGAGGAAATGGCCAAAACGAACCACACGGGCTTGGCCTCAGCTCTTCATTCGGACGTGGTGGTTCCCTATGTCCAGGCCTTTGGCAGCGAGGAGCAGAAGAAGAAATATCTGCCCGGGTGCGTTTCCGGCGACATTATCGCCGCGGTTGCCATGACAGAGCCGGATGCCGGCAGCGACCTGGCGTCAATGACCACCACCGCAGCGGAGAAAAACAGGGAAATCGAGCTAAACGGCGCCAAAACCTTTATCTCAAACGGAATCAATGCGGGTCTGGTTATTGTAGCGGCAAAGGATCCGGACGAACCCAACCCTTACGATGCCGTGTCCTTATATATTGTCGAGGACGGCACCCCGGGTTTCAAGCGGGGCCGGCATTTGGAAAAAATGGGATTTCACAGCCAGGACACCGCGGAACTGTTTTTCACCAACTGCCGGATTCCGGCGGAAAACCGGTTGGGGCAAAAGGGAGCGGGCTTTGGCATGCTCATGGAAAAGCTCCAGCAGGAGCGGCTGGTCACCTCCATCTGCGCCCAGGCGGCAGCCGAACTAATCCTGGAGATCACCACGGATTTCTGCAAAAATACCACGGATCGGGATCAAAAACCTTTGTCCAAAAGCCAGGCCACCCAGTTTGCCATCGTGGAGATGACAACAGAGGTCAAACTGGGCCGGGCGTTTCTCGACAAGCTCATTGCCGGCCACATGGCAGGCGAGCAGGCCATCGTGGAAACCTCCATGGCCAAGTACTGGATCACGGACATGGCCAAGCGCATCTCCCGGCGGTGCACGGATTTGTTCGGCGACTACGGGTTCTGTGAGGCCTGCCCCATTGTCCGGGCTTTCCGGGATGTTCGGGTCATGCCCGTTTTTGCCGGCACCAATGAGATCATGAAAAACATCGCCGCCAAATTCATGGGGCTTTGACCCGGAGGCCGGGCCGTTTATCAGTGCTCCATGGCCTCGGCCCGGGGTTTTAAAAGCAGATGGTAAAGCAGGTCACAGTACCGGTCCAGCTTAACCATGCCTTCCCGGGATTCGGTGTAGCGCCAGAATCCGTATAGCTTGGTGAGGGAAAAAAGCTTGTGGCTGTAGCGGGTCCAGGTGTATTTTTCCCGGACCCGGGCCATGCCCTTTTCCGAAACCTGGCGCCATTTGTCCGGGTCTTCGGCAAACCCGGAAACAAACCGCCAGATGCCCTCTGCCATCAAATCCGGCTGACTGGTGTTTAACAGATACCCGCTTTTTCCGTCCTCGATAATCTCGGACGGCCCGCCGAAAATGGGGCCGAACGTGGGCAGTCCGCACTGCATGGCTTCAAGCACGGTCAGGCCGAAGGCCTCAAACAGGGCCGGCTGGACAAACATGCCACTGCTTTCGGCGATAATCCGGTAAACTTCCCCGGTTTCCGCCTTGGACACGCTGGGCAGCCAGCGAATATGGCCCTGCAGGTCATGTGCGGCAATCAGCTCATACATCCGCCGGATCTCGTTTTGCTCTTCTGCGTCATCGGAATTTTCAACATGAATGGTGCCTGCGGCCACCACCAGGTTGCAGTGTTTTCTGAGTTCCGGATGCATGCCAAAGGCTTCGACCAGCCCGGTGATGTTCTTGATCCGGTCCAGGCGCGCCATGGTAAACAGCGGGGGTTTGTCCGGATTTTCCAGATAGCCGTGGATATCTTGGGATTGCTCTGAAAAAAGCCGGGTCTGCCAGTAGGCCCGCTGGCTGGCCGACCTGCGGTCGATTTCTGTATACGGGAAATAATTGTCCTCATCAACTCCCGGCGGCACCACGTTAAACTTGGGATTAAACAGGTTGATGCCGTTGACCACCTGGTAGAGCCCGGGCATGGTGTAGAACTGGTAGGACTCGTACTGGCCGAACCGGGTCTCTGTGCCGGCGATTTCCTGGTAGGTGCTGGTAATGATGAAATCCGACTTGTTCATGGAAAGCAGATCCGCGGTAAACTGGCAGGAAAAATGATAATCATTTTCCATCTCCTTCCAGTACAGATCCGAGAACAAATACTTGGTCTTTTCCAGGGCGTGGGCAATGGTGCACTGGATCACATTCATGCGGTCTGACAGCAGGGTGGCCACCAGGTTGCCGTCTGAATAATTGCCGATGATCAAATCCGGCCGGCCCTCGAACTCGGCCAAAAGCTCCCGCTCACAGTCTTTGGCAAACCGGTCCAGGTAGGGCCAGATTTTAAAGCGCGACACCCAGTCCTGCAGAATCGCGCCCTGGCTGTCATAAAACGGGATGCGAAGAATATAAGCATGTTCCGTGCCCACGATATCTTCTTTGGGCTGACTGCAGCTGGTTTTGCCGGCATTGGGAATCAGGCGGGTGACCACCAGCACCCGGGGGGTCACGTCAATGCCGGCCAGCTCAAACTCCCGGATCATATGGGCCTCCAGTGCCCGCACCTGGTCGAGGATATAAATCACCTGGCCGCCGGTGTCGGGTTTGCCCAGCACGTTTTCCTGGGCAAACCAGCCATGGGGGGATAAAACAGCCACCTTGGAAATCATGGGCACCCGGGAGATAAATTCCTCCAGATCCGCGCTTCGGGGTTCATGGAAAAGGGCGTGAAGAAGCGACATGGTCTCCCGGATCCGGCCCGCAGTGTTGCCCCACCCCGGTTCAAAGCCCCGGCTTTTGAGCTGAGGTTTTAATTTCTGATGGGGCCATTTTTCATCATGATTGCCCAGATCATCGATGGTTTCTTCCAGGGCGGACAAAAAATCATCCAGGGAATCGAGAATATCCGGATTGACCAGCAGCTGCTCGCCGTTGATCCGGTGGATGCGCAGAAACTCAAACAGATCCCGGCCCCAGTTCTCGGGCTTTTGAAACAGACTGCTGGACATGTAGCGGTTTAAAAAACTGATACCGTTGCCCACGTTCCTGACATTCTTGATGGTGGGCGCGTAATCGGAAAACGGCAGAAAATCCAGCTCCAGGGCATCACGGTTGGCCCCTGGGGTATTATCGCAAACGTATGCGTCCTTGTAATCCAGGTAGCGGTTTATCGAAATTTTCTGCATTTGCTTTCGGTCTGCGCTGAGCCGGTAGATATTGTACCGGCCCATGGTGTAACGGTGCAAAATCAGCACAATGCTGTCCGGAAACAGCATTTCCGGCACCCGGGCCAGAAACCGGCCAACAGCCGAGTTTTCGGCAAAATCGGACTCCTTGTTGTTTTCCCGGCACCACTTGAGCCAATGAAGCCAGATATCGTTTCGCAGCAAATACTTGCTGCCGGTGCCAGTCAGATAATATATGAAATCGGAAAAATCTTTCTGCTCGGCTTCAGGGATGAGCTTTGAAATCAGATTGGTGGGGGACATGGGCGCCTCCTTTTGCAATGCCGTGCCGGCCTGCTTTTTTATTGCAGGGGCTGGATTTTGCCGGCCCCTGCATTCCCTTGATGCCATAATGGGTGCAAACCGATCCGTCAAGAAGAAATTGCGCGGCCACGCCCCGGGATTTTATTCTGACCGGCGCGCCGGCGGGGCCATGAATTCAGGTCCCACCGGGTCGGTGATGGCTTGTTTCAGAATCGTATCCATTTCGGCAAAATCTTCTTCCGTGAGCTGCCATCCGAAAATATCCGGCAGGGGCTCCATCTGCTCCGGCCTTCGGCCGCCCCATAGCGCAACGCTTGCACCCTTGTCCAGCACGTGGCGCACGGCAAGGTGAAGGACCTTTTTGCTGTATTTCTTCTCGGCCAGGTTTTGCAATTGTTTAACCGCTTCAAGATACTGAGCGAATCTCGGGGATTTAAACTTGGGATCCACCTTGCGCAGATCATCTCCGTCAAACTGCTGATCCGCTGTCATTTTTCCGGAAAGCAGGCCGCGGCACAAAGCCCCGTAAGTCAGCGTGGCAATGCCGCTCTGGATGCAATAGGGAAGAATATCGTTTTCAATGGCCCGTTCAAACACGTTGTAGGGCGGCTGGCAGACCGCCAGGGGGGCTGCTGCCCGAAAGGCCTCCATTTGCTCCACGGTGTAGTTGCTGACGCCAATGGCCCGGATTTTGCCTTCATCCACGAGCTTTCCCATCACCTCTGCGGTCTTGTCAAAGGGCACCACAGGATCGGGCCAGTGGATCTGATAGATATCAATGTAGTCTGTCTGCAGCCGGCGCAGGCTGTCTTCGATCTCCTTGCGGATCCGCTCCGGGCTGGAATTGCGCCAGACCTTTTTCTGGGCGTCATCCCATTCCAGACCGGTCTTGGTGGCCAGAATGAGCCGGTCTCTCTGGCCGTATTCGGCCACGGCCTTGCCCACGATCTGCTCGGATGTGCCAAAGCCGTAAACCGGGGCGGTATCCACCAGATTGATGCCCTTGTCCAGGGCCGCATGAATGGTGCGCACCGATTGGGCCTCATCTGTTCCGCCCCACATCCAGCCGCCGATGGCCCAGGTGCCCAGGCCCACGCGCGAAGCCTCCTGGTCCAGTCCGTGAATCTTGGTATATTCCATTGATCTGCCTCCTTTTATTGGGGTTTATGCAACACCAATACTGATAATCATATAAAAAATGTCGTCAAGAAAACTGTTGCACAATGGGATTGAAAATACCGGCCGGATACCATAGACTACTCCCAAAATCGCCGTTGGAAAAAGTATATTTCAGGAAAGGATTGTTCAATGAAGCCAGGGTTTGAAACCATTGCAGAAGTCATCGACTTTGCGGTCATGCGGGAGGAAGAAGCCCGCCAGTTCTACATCCAGCTCTCCCGGCAGGCGCCGGACCCCTTCATGCAGCAGATTTTCATGGATTTTGCCCATGAGGAACAAAAACATCGCGACACTCTAAAAAACCTGGATAAAGACGGGCTTGAGCGCATTTTCAGCCGGATCATGGAACCGATCAATGACATGGGGATAGCCGAAATCACCCCGGATACCGGGGCGGACACAGACATGGACTTCAAGCAGGCCCTGACTTTGGCCATGAAGCGGGAGGACAAGTCTGAAAAGCTTTATTCACTGCTTGCGGAAACTTGCGATGATGACACCATCAGCCTTATGTTTGTGGGACTGGCCAGGGAAGAAACCCGCCACCGCATCCGCATTGAGCGGGCTTACAACGCCCTGTACCAACAATAACATCATCAGTTTCTGCGCCGCCGATTTGCCGGCCGGCCAGAGCCGCTCTTTTTCTGCCGGCCGGCCCGGGCATCATCTTTTGAGCGGTTGTGTTTTTTGCGCGGCGGGGCCTCGGGCATGACCAGCCATTCCTCGGGCGGTTCTATGCAGGCCAGCTTGCGGCCCAGGTAATCCTCGATGGCCGGGATGTAGAAGGCCTCGCCCTCGTCTGCAAAGCTGATCGCCGTTCCCAGGGTGCCGGCCCGACCGGTGCGGCCGATGCGGTGAACATAATCTTCCGGGTCATGGGGCAGTGTAAAGTTGACCACGTGGTTCATGCCCTCGATGTGAATGCCCCGTCCAGCCACATCCGTTGCCACCAGCACCCGGATTTTTCCGGCCTTGAAGGCCGCAAGCCGTGACATGCGCTTTTTCTGGTCCACATCCCCGGAAATCATCTCGCAGTTGATCCCGTAGCGGAAAAAGGTCTCGGTCAGGCGCCGCACCTCATCCTTGCGGTTGCAAAAAATCAGCACCTGCTCAAGGCCCTGCTTTTCAATCATGTTGTAGAGCAAGCCGAATTTTTCCTCCAGCGTCACGATATAGACCACTTGGTCCACGGTATCCACAGCCACCTGCTCAGGCTCGATTTCCACTGTCACCGGGTCCCGGGTCCACTGGGCGCAAAGGCGCATGACCTCGCTGGTCAGGGTGGCGGAAAACAGCAGGGTCTGGCGCTTGTCCTTGGGCGGAGTGGAATGGATGATCTTTCGGACATCCGGAATAAAACCCATGTCCAGCATCCGGTCGGCCTCGTCAATGATGACGGTTTCCACCTTTCGCAGGGAAAGATCGCCCCTGCGCTGGAAATCCAGCAGCCGGCCCGGGGTGGCCACCACAATATCGATCACCTCCCGGCGGAGCTGGGTTTGCTGCTTGACGTAATCCATGCCGCCGAAAATCGAAAGGATCTTTAAGTCGCAGTATTTGGCCAGTTGTTCGGCCTCATCGCTGATCTGCATCACCAGCTCCCGGGTGGGTGCCAGTATCAGCACCCTGGGGGTGCCCTTTTTCCGGTTTTCATCCAGGGGACGGTTCCAGAGCCTTGAAATAACCGCAATGAGAAATGCCGCGGTCTTTCCGGTTCCGGTCTGGGCCCGGCCGCTGGCGTCTTTTCCCAGCAGGGCCGCGGGCAGGATATCGCCCTGGATCGGGGTGCAGCGCGTAAATCCCAGGTCGCTGATGGCGCGCATCAGGGGCTCCGGGAGGTCAAATTCATCGAATCGTAAAGGTTCTGGTGCGGGGACTACAGTTTGCCGGATTTCTTCTTTGGGGTCTTCGGGTGCCGGGTCATCGGTCCGGTCCATCATTTTTTGTTCTTTCATCTACTCTCTTTTTTTCGTGGTTAAGTATGGTTAAGGATAAAAATTTATAATTATATCATAATATTTTTAAACTTTTAGTGCAACCCTTAAATACAGGTCCCTTAAAGTTGATAGCACCGTAAAAAGTCTGATTTCAGATGGCGCCGTAAAAAGTTCAAGATCAAGGCTTGGGCAATTTCGAAGAATGCAGCGTACTTATCCGTACGTGAAATTCTGAGAAATTGCGCGTAACGCAGATATTGGACTTTTTACGGCGCCATCAAAGTTGGCCACAGGGTTTTCTTCCGCAAAGCCGCCACCTTCGTCGCAGGAGGCGTGACAATGACAGCACCGGCATAACCAAGGCATAAGCAGTTTGTTCCGGTTTCGCATGAGCCGCGTCGGGTGCGGTTTGTTTGTCTGCGGCGCGCTTTCGGCGATCGGACCGGGACTTTGGCTGGAATTTTAAAAACTCGGGCTCATCGCCCTCAGACAGTTTAAAATTCCGGGCGCCAAAGCCCCGGTCCGATCTTTTGCCGAAACCGCGCCAATGCAGCCAAACAAACCACCCCGCCCCGGCTCATGGCCAGGGCTCTGGAAACAAGCGGGAACAATTGTTTTTTATCAAGAGTTCCATTTAAATTTGAATGCCGATATAGAGTTAACCAGCCTGAAAGGGTATTTCCAATGTGTTTTTCAGGCTTATCGAACTTGGGAATGGTTTCCAAGGAAGCCCGGAGGGCGGGGACGGGTTTTTGAAGCGACATTGATCGTTTTTGCGGGAAAATTCAGCCAATGCCGGAGCCGGGAAATTTCAAACTGTTTGAGGGCGCTTGCGCCCGAGTTTTTGAAATTTTGGCGAAGGCATTGGCTGAATCCGCAAAAACGATCAGGAGCGAAAAAACCCGGCCCCGCCCTTCGGGCCTCCTTCCTCCAAGGCACCACTTTCTTTGCACGGCACATGACGAAACATCTGGACAATCAGCTTGTACTGCTTTTCGCATGAGCCGCGTCGGGTGCGGTTTGTTTGTCTGCGGCGCGCTTTCGGCGCTCGTCCCGGGACTTTGGCTGGAATTTTAAAAACTCGGGCTCATCGCCCTCAGACAGTTTAAAATTCCGGGCGCCAAAGCCCCGGTCCGATCTTTTGCCGAAACCGCGCCAATGCAGCCAAACAAACCACCCCGCCCCGGCTCATGGC
>NZ_JAWODO010000064.1:0-29213 GCF_046483245.1 Desulfosalsimonas sp.
TTCGCATGATGCCGACCCGGTGGCGGTTTGCTCCCTGCTGACCGCTTGCGCGCTCAATGCGACTCGCAAACCACCCCCGGGCCGGCATCATGGCCGACTGTGTGCAAAGTTTCACACCAAGGGAGTGGGAAGGAACACATCCAAGTCTTAAAAGAGTCGTTTTCATGCCCGGTCCCGTGGGCGGCCCGGCAAGAACCCTTCCAAGATAAGATGAGAAGGATGTCCAAGGGCGGGGTCGGTTTTTGAAGCGACATTGAGCGTTTTTGCGTAAAGATTCCAACTTGTTTGAGGAAGGCAGGGCGAGTTTGTCAATTTTAAGCAAAGGCATTTGATCAATCCGCAAAAACGATCAGGAGCGAAAAAGCCGACGCCGACCGCAGGACTTCCTTCCTGACAAATATCGGACGATATAAAAAGCTTTTTACGGTGCCATCAAGATTTATACGAGAAAAACAGGTTTCTGATGACCGCTTCCAGACATGAAAGAATCAAAACCGATCGGGCCATGATTATGGAAATGATCGAGGCTTCCATGGAAAAAGCCCGGGAAAAAGGCCCGCATCCCTTGACCCCCGGATGCAATTGTATGACCTGCGTTATTGCAAAAAAACGCATCCTGTATCCTGACTCCGGCCCCTGGCCCCACCGGCTGTAACATTGCCATAAGAATTTGAAACGCATGGTTTCGGAACCAAATTGCCCTTGACAGTAGACGACCGGTCTACTAACATGCATTGGCATGAAATCCCAGACCCGAAAAACAATCCTGACCCAGGGGGCCCGGCTGGTGTATGCAAAAGGATTCAATCACACGGGCATCGGCGAAATTCTCAAGGCCGCCAACGTCCCCAAGGGCTCATTTTATCATTATTTTGCCAGCAAGGAGGACTTCGGCCTGGCCCTGATCGACCATATGGCCGCCTGGGCGGCTTCAGTGGGCGATGCGGCGCTACACGACCCGGACGCCACACCTCTCACCCGGCTGCGCAACTATTTTCAGGCCTATGCAGACAGGCTTGAACAAAACGGTTTTTATGGCGGCTGCCCGGTGGGCAACCTCTGCCAGGAAATGAGCGATCAAAACGAACGGTTCCGCCAGCGGCTGGAATCCATTCTGGAACAGATGCGCGAAAAAATCGGCCAATGTCTCCTGCAAGCACGGCAGTCCGGTGAAGTAAGCCCGGATATAGACATTGATACAACAGCCGGTTTTATCCTCAGCGCATGGCAGGGTACCCTGCTGCAGGCCAAGGCCTTGAAAAGCGCCGCCCCGTTGGCGGCCTTCAGACAGATGGTATTTGACCGCCTGCTGAAATCCGGCCCGTCCTGTCACGGCCAATCATAAGCAAAAGGAGGGAAACCCATGGGGAAATGGCATAAAACCGGATGTGTGCTGTGCGCCCAGAACTGCGGGCTGGAACTGAAGGTGGAAAACGGCCGCATCGTGCGGGCCCGGCCGGACAAGGACAACCCCCGCAGCCGGGGCTATGTGTGCCGCAAAGGCCTGAATATCGCCTATCACCAGTATCCCAAAGACCGCGTCACCGAGCCCCTGAAAAAAGTCAACGGCCGGTTCGAGCCTGTCACCTGGGACCGGGCCGTGGGCGAAATCGCGGAAAAAATGCAGGCCATTGCCGAAAAACACGGCCCGCAAGGCCTTGCCTACATGGGCGGAAGCGCCCAGGGCGGTCACATGGAGGCTACCTTCGGCCTTACCTGGCTGCGGGCCATGGGCTCGCAGTATTATTATTCATCCGCCGGCCAGGAATTTTCAGACGCATGGTGGCTTTTTGGCCGGATACTGGGCAAGCAGTACAACCTGGCCATCCCGGATGAGCATGCAACCGAGATGCTCGTGGCCTGGGGCTGGAACGGCATGGAAAGCCACCAGATGCCCCGGGCGAGAAAAACCCTCACGGAAATCTCCCGGGATCCGGATAAAATACTTGTGGCCGTGGACCCCCGCAAAAGCAAAACCGCTGCTGCCGCAAACATCCATCTGCCGGTGCGGCCCGGGACCGATGCCCTGCTGCTAAAGGCCATGATCGCCATTATCATAAGCAACGGCTGGGAAAAATCCGATTATATCCGCAATCACGTGGAAGGCTGGGACCGGATCCGGCCCTGGTTTGAAAATTTTGATGACAAAGCAGCCATTTCCGCATGTGAGCTGGAGTTTGAGCCGGTATACGAGCTGTGCCGCCTCATGGTAACCAAAAAATGGTGTGTGCACCCGGACCTGGGGCTTTACATGGGCCGGAAAAACGTTTTGAGCCTTTATTTTCTCATGATCCTGGAGGCGGTGTGCGGCAATTTCATGGTCCGGGGCGGAAACGTGATCCCGGGGTTTGTCGTGCCCATGGGATTTCATGCAGATGAAAGAAACCCCAAAACCTGGCGCACGGCCGCAACCAACATGCCCCCTGCGGCCGCTGGCTCCTTTCCCCCGGCGGTGATGCCCGAGGAAATCCTCTCCGGACAAGCCGACCGGCTTCGGGCCGTGTATGTCAGCGCGGTCAACCCCCTGCGCTCCTATCCCGACACCCGGGCCTATGAAAAAGCCTTTTCCAGCCTGGACCTGCTGGTGGCAAACGACATTGTCATGAGCGAAACCGCCCGGTTTGCCCATTATGTGCTGCCCTGCCGGAGCTTTTACGAATCCTGGGACACCACCTTTTTTCCCAACACCTTCCCTGAAGTGTTTTTGCAGCTGCGCCGGCCGGTGGTCCAGCCCCCGGGATCATGCCTGGAGTCCTCCCAGATCACCACCATGATCGCCGACCGGCTGGGCCTGATTCCCCAAATCCCGGATTCCCTCTACCAGGCCGCCGCAGGCGCCCGGCTGGACTTCGGCGCCCGGCTCATGGAATGGACGGGCAAAGAACCCGCGGCCATGTCCGCCATGCCCTTTGTGCTGGCCAAAACCCTGGGCCGCCAGTGGGATTCCGCGGCCCTGGCCGCCATCTGGGGACTTTTGATGACCGCGCCCAAAGCATTCCGGAAAAACGCAGCACGGGCGGGATTTGAGCCCGGACCGGATCAGGGGGACCGGATCTTTCAGGCGCTGCTCGACCACCCTGAGGGCTTATGGGCGGGGATCGCAGACCCGGATGAAAACATGGACATGCTCAAAACCCAATCCGGAAAACTCGAAATTTTTGTGCCTGAGCTGGAAGATCCGGCAAAGACCCTGGAACCTGAAGCGGAAAAAGCAGAACTTCGCATGCCGCCGGACTTTCCCCTGATCCTGCATGCGGGCCGGCATTTTGACTGCAACGCCAACACCCTCATGCGAAATCCCGAATGGAACAAAAGCAAACGCGACTGCACCGTGGCAGTGCATCCCGATGATGCCGAAGCACTGGGGCTGGAAGACGGCCGGCCGGTGGAAATCACAACAGCGGCGGGCTCGGCCCGGGGGCCATTGCAGATCAGCAAACAGATACGGCCGGGCATGGTGGTCATCCCCCACGGTTTCGGCCTCCAATACGGGGATGAAACCCATGGCATCAACGTCAACAAACTGACGCAAAACACCCACCGCAGCGACCTGGGCACCCCGATCCACAGGTTTGTGCCCTGCAGACTGACTGCGGTTTAATGATGGCGGGGAAAAATCATGTCGCTTGTATCCCTTGTTGAGTGCAGCAGTTACGAAAAAGAGACGATCCGGGGGGCCATTGAAGACAGCCTTTCTTTGATCCGGTTTTCAACCGCGGATTTCAAGGGCGCCCGGGTGGCTGTAAAGCCCAACCTGCTTACCGTGGCAGACGATGACAGCGGGGTGATCACCCATCCGGAGTTTTTCCGGGCCGCGGTGAAAATTGTCAAAGACAATGGCGGCACCCCGGTGCTGGTGGAATCACCGGCCGTGCATTCCATAGACCGGGTGGTCAGGAAAACCGGCTACGGGGCAGTGCTCCAACAGGAAGGGATTTTGACCGCGGATCCTGCAAACGTGCAAACCCTGCATTTTGACGGCGCCCGGCGATATCCCCACATTGATATCGCCAGGGCCTATTTTGACGCGGACTTGATCCTGTGCCTACCCAAATTCAAGACCCATGGCATCACCGGCATTACCGGCGCGGTCAAGTTGTTGTTCGGGGCCATGGCCGGCATGGAAAAATCCAAGATGCACTTGCGCCTGCCCCGGCATTCGGATTTTGCCGATTTTCTGCTCGATCTTTACGGTGCCATGAATTTTGGATTTGACCCGCCCAAACCCCTGGTTCACGTCATGGACGCGGTCTGCGCCCTGGAAGGCGAGGGTCCGGGCCGGGGCGGCCGGCTCAGGCAGTTAAACACGGTGTTTGCCGGTACAGACGGCATTGCCGTGGACTATGCCGCAACCCAAGTGGCGGGCCTGGATTTCAGAAACATCCCCACCATTGTCAACGGTTTTGACAGGGGCTGGGGCGCAAAATCGGCCAAAGACATTGACCTTGTGGGTGAACCCCCGGAAAACCTGCAGGTTGCCGACTTTGTGCCGGCAACCGGGGACTCGCTGTTTTCAAACACATTTCGATGGCCGTTAAACACCCGCACTTTTAAAAACCTGTGCGTGGAGCGGCCCGTGCCAAGTGCGGATTTGTGCACCGGCTGTCTTGAGTGCATGAAAATTTGCCCGGCCGGGGCCATCAGCCCGCCCCAAAGCAAAAAAAAGGCCGTTCCCGCATACGATTACGGCGCCTGTATCCGCTGCTACTGCTGTGTGGAAATCTGCCCGGAAGGGGCTCTGGAAAAAAAGCCGGGCCGGCTTCAGTGGATGTTTGACCGAATGGGCAGGTGATTCCGGGCCTATGATGTTTATGTCACCACCTGCGCCTGACTTTGACCCCTGCCCAAAACCTATACAAGCCCGGAGACGTCCCTGTCTGCGCCCTGCACAAGCCATTGGGCCAGGACCATCCCGATCATGGCAAGGCATTCCATGTCCAGATACTGCGCTGCACGCCGCTGAAACAGCAGGGTGGTGTCTGCGGGAAAATCCTCGTCCGCGTCATTGTATAACAGGCAGACCGGCACTTGCGGCAGCGCCTGAAACCGATAAGACAAATCACAGGAAATCCCCGAATCCCAGGCTTCTCCCCCCAGGCGTGTGCAGGCATTTTCAAGGGCGCTGATCCGCCCGGAAAACGCCTTGGATATGGGTTTTTCAGCCGTATTGCCAAATCCTGTCACATAGGGCGCGGCATCCCTGAAATCCTTATAGGTCACAAGATCGCTGTCCGTGCCCGGATCTTCCGGGCAAAGCAGCAGATATTTGCACAAAATCACGCTCACCGCGTGAGACGGCGCTTTGCCCTGCGGATTGGCGATCCTGTCAGGGCCAATGGTGTAGATTCTGCCGAAAAAAGGCACTTCGACGGCATTGTCTGCCACCCGCACGCCCAGAATTTCCGGCTTGCCGGTCAAATCCAGGGCAGCCACCGCTGCAAGATAATCGTTTAAAATTTTGCCAAAAATGGGGGCTTCTGAGGCCATGTCGCCTTCCTGTATTTTGCTGATTGTTTCTATAGCCGGCTCAAACACTGTGCCGCGCCATGGTCTTTGCAGGTATCTTCAACTCCGCCGGTATCATTGCGGCTTTGCCTGATCCTGTTGTTCCATCTTTGTCCCGTAAACCGCGTAATATGTCACCGGCACCACCAGAAGGGTAAACAGGGTGGAGGCAAAAAGCCCGAAAATCAGGGCCCAGGCCAGTCCGGAAAATATCGGGTCAAGGGTGATGGGCCAGGCACCCAGCGCTGTTGTGGCGGCTGTCAGGACAATCGGGCGCATGCGTATGGCACCGCTGCTGAGTATGGCCTCTTTCACGGCCATTCCTTCTGACAGGGAATCGTGAATAAATTCGATAAGCACCACCGAGTTGCGGATAACAATGCCGCCCAAGGCGATCATGCCGATCATGCTCGTGGCGGTAAAAAACACCAGGTCCTTGTATCCGCCCACCTCGCCGCCGGCCACCATGTTCAGCAGCCAGAACCCGGGCATGATCCCGATCAGGGTCAGGGGAATGGCCATCATGATCAGCACGGGCATGAGAAAGGAATTGGTCTGGAGGATCATGAGGATGTAGATGCCGATCAGGGCGGCGGCAAAGGCAATTCCCAGGTCCCGGAACACCCGGAGCGTGATTTTCCATTCCCCCTCGCCGGCCCATTCCGCACGGATCCCTTCGGCAAGCGGATTGGCGGCAAGCTTTGACTGCATGTCAATGATCGCTTCCGCGGGCGCACGGCCGGCCATTTCAGCGGTCACGTAGACCACGGGCTCAAGATTCTTGTGATAGATGGTCTGCTCGTTTGGTATCCGGCGGACCTCCACGAGTTCGCCAAGGGGCACCATGCGCCCGTCCGAGGTGACCATGGGAATCCGGTTCAACCCGGATATGCTGCTGCGTTGAACCCGGGGCAGAACCATTTTCACGTGCAGGGCCTGGCGCTCCTGGTCTTGGTGCACGCGTGCCGGCCTGGCCCCATGAACAGCCATGCGAAGGGTCTCGATCACGGCCCCGGCAGATACCCCGTGCAAGGCCGCCTTTTCCCGGTCCAGCACAAAATCGTAGCGGTCGTGGGCCGATTCGGTCATGTCGTCGATATCCACCAGGGAAGGCTCCCCGGCCATGAGCTGCTTGACGGGTTCGGCCGCGGCGATCAGCTCTTCATAGGACTTATCCGGGCTTCCGTACAGCTCGGCCACAATGGTGGCCAGAACAGGAGGGCCCGGAGGCACTTCCACCAGCTTCATGGCGGCACCGTTTTTTTCAGCAATCTCCATGAGGTCATTTCGCAGGCGCAGGACAATGCCGTGGCTTTGCATCTCGCGATTTGCCTTCAGGGCCAGGTCCACGCGGATATCGGCTTGGTGGGGCTGGCTGCGCAGATAGTAATGCCGGACCATGGCATTGAAATCCATGGGCGAATGGGTTCCCACGTAAGCGGTGTAATTGGTGACCTCGGAAACGCCGCGCAGGTATTTTTCAAAATCGCGCACCGCCGCGTCCGTGGCTTCCAGGGGAGTTCCCTCTGGCATGTCAATGATGATCTGGAATTCGTTTTTGTTGTCAAAAGGCAGCATTTTTAGCGGAACCATGCGAAAAAGCACCAAAAGCATGGACAATACCAGCAGGACAATGATTGTGATCAAAAGCAGCCATCGCCGGATGCGGGATTCAAGAAACGGGGCGGCAATCCGCCTGTAAACCCTGAAAATCCAATCCGGGGTGCCCTGCTGCACGTCCCCGGGCTCTTTTAAAGCCGCCGGGTCCCGGGGGCCTGCAGCCGGATGGTTGCGCAAAAGCAGGTGGGTCATCCAGGGCACCACTGTCAGGGCCGCCAGGGTGGAAAAAATAACCGTCAGGGGAACGTTGACAGACATGGGCGCCATGTAGGGGCCCATCATCCCGGTGATGAAAAAAAGCGGCGCAAAGGAAATGATAATGGCCACAGTCGATATGAGCACCGGGGGCAGCACTTCCTGTACGGCCAACAGCGTGGCCCTAAACGGGTCCCGTTTTCCCATGAAAATGTGACGCTGGATGTTGTCTACATTGGTGATCGGGTCATCAACCACCAGGCCAAGGGACAAAATCAGGGCAAAAAGGGTCACCCGGTTGATGGTATAGCCGAGCATATAATTGCAGAACAGGGCCAGGCTGAAGCTTATGGGAACGGCCAGGGCCACGACCAGCGCTTCGCGCCGGCCCAGGGCAAAAGCGAGCAGCACCACAACCGTGGCAACCGCGAAAAACAGGGAACTGAGCAGGCTGTTGACTTTTTCCTGGGCGGTGTAACCGTAGTCCCGGGTGACCTCAACCCGGACGTCATCCGGGATAACGCTTTTTTTGAGCCGGTCGAGCTCCGCCAGGATGCTTTGGGAAACATCAACGGCATTGGTCCCCTCCTTTTTGGCAAGGGTCAGGATCACTGCCGGGCTGGTCAGGGGACGGTCCTGGTGCTCGTGGGCTTTTCTGTGCCGATGGGAATATCCAATGCGCGTGTAGCTCGATACTTCTGCCGGGCCGTCGGTTATACTGGCAATATTTCTCAGGTAAACCGGCCGCCCCTCGTGCACGCCGACCACCAGGTCCCGCACCTCCCCGGCGGAACGAAGAAAAGAGCTGGCCGTCACGGTAAAATTCTGGTTATGCCGGTCTATATCGCCTGCCGCAATCGCGGCATCAGCACCCTGAAGGGCCCGGTTGACCGCCATCAGAGAAACATTATACCCGTTCATCCTCCCCGGAAGCAGCTCCACCCGGATCTCTCTCTGCCGGCCGCCGACAATATCGGTTCTGGAAATGTTTTCCAGCTTTGAAAGCCGCCAGAGAACCTCCTCGCCGATGCGCCGCAGCTCGTGATCATCATAGCGATCCGAATGCAGACAGAGATTGACCATGGGCACATCGTCGATCTCCACAGGCTTAATGGTCCACCCCTTGACAATGGGCGGCACCCGGTCGCTGTGCATGGTGATCTGATCATGGAGCTTGACCAGCGATTCCACCGAGTCCTCGCCCACGTGGAACCGGACCGTGACAATGGCCATGCCGCGGCGGGAAATGGAATAAACGTATTCCACCCCGTCGATATGCCAGAGCAGCTGTTCCAGGGGGGTGGCCACCAGCTTTTCGACTTCCCCGGGACCTGCGCCCGGCGCCTGGACATATATATCAGCCAGGGGCACCACGATCTGGGGGTCTTCTTCACGCGGGGTGAGCATTATGGCGGCCGCACCCAGGCAAAGGGAGATCACCAGGACGATGACAGCCGGGGTGCCGGAAAGAAACGGCCTGACAAGACCCGGTATCAGTCCGGAAGGTTCCTGCCGGTTATCGGCCATTGTTTCCCGACTCCTCTATGAGCAGGCTTTCATTGCCGCTCAGCCCGGAAAGCACCTCCACCCGGTCGCCATGAAGTTTTCCGGTTTTGATGTAGCGCCGCTGACAGCGGTCTTTGGTTTTCACCGTAACCAGCTCCAGCTGCCCGACCCGGCGTACGGCATTTTGGGGAATCAGGATCACTGAGATGTCCATGTACGGGATCAGCAATTTGCCGTACATGCCGGGACGGGCGTCCCAAAGTTCCGGCAGGTCCGCCTTGACCGGAAACGTCCGGGTCCGGGGATCAACAGCGGGAACCACTTCGGCAATCACCGCCTCCACCGTCCTTCCGGCGGCAGACAGCCGGACATTGCGCTCGTCTCCGGGCCGGACCGTGTTCATCAGACCTTCGCGCACATTGGCTTCGAGCTGCAGTCCGCCCGCGGCATGGAGAACCAGCAAGGGCTTTCCGGGCGCCGCCATGTCTCCGGGATCAACAAAACGCTTTAAGATACGGCCGTCTGCCGGTGCGCGGATCTCGGTGTAGCCCAGGGCAATTTCAGCCTCCCGGACCATTTCTTTGGCCAGTTTCACCCCGGATTTTGCACCGGAAAGGGCTTTGCTGGAGCGCTCCAGAGCCGCTTTGGCCCGGAGAAATCTCGCCCGCGATTCTTCCATGTCCTGTTCTGTGGCAGCCCCGGATTTGTAAAATTTTTTTATCCGGTTGTAATCCGACTCTGCCCGGGCAAAAGCGGCCTGCGCTGAATTCACCGCCTGGGCGGCCTCCCCGCGCCGGGAAATGGCCGTCTGCAGCTGCTGTCTGGCCTGGGAGAGCCGGGAGTCAAGCCGGTCATCGTCTATTCTGACCAGCAGATCCCCTTTTTTCACAACATCACCGGCCTGCACCCGCACCGCCATTACCGGACCCGTCACCCGGGGTTCGATTTGGGCCTGGTTTTTGGAAACCACCGTGCCCACAGCCTCGTACCATTCGGTCACGGTGGTGAGTTCGGCCCGGACGACGGCGCCATCCGGACAAGCGGCGGCTTTTTCCGGGGCGATTTTGCCGGGGGCGATCTTATCCCCGGAAAAAAGCCAGATCAGCAGGATCACCCCTACCGCTGCTGCCAGACCTGCGCCGATACTCATGTAAATGTGTTTTTTCTTCATCGCGGCTGCATCTGCAAAAAAGGTTTTCTTTCCTGACTGGCCCATAAACCCATGGCCCGGGCCGCCTCTGCCCTGGCCTTGATCTTGTCATACCTGGCCGCAGTGGCCCGGATCCGGGCCCGGCGCCGGTCGAGCTCGGCCTCCAGATATCGGGTGATGGTCACCGCACCGCCCTGGTAATGCTCCCGGACAAGACGGAATGATTCCTGCGCGCTTTGCGCGCTTTGCTTTGCCACCTCGTGGCGGGCTGCGGCATCCTCAATATTGAAATAAGCGCGCCTGACATCGTGCTGCACTTCAAGCAGGGTTTTTCTGTCTGCGGCAAGAAGCTCATTTACCCGGGCCCTTGCCCTGGAAATCCGGGCCGGGCGGGAAAACCCGGTAAACAGATCCCAGTTGAGCACAACAGCTGCGGTCCAGTTTTCCCGGTCCAGGTCATATTCCATGTTTGGATCATCCACATAATAGCTGGCCATCAAATCAAGGCTGGGCAGGTAAGACGCTCTTGCAGCCGCCAGTGCATATCTGGATTTCACCACTTGCTGACGAATCCGGGCCAGTTCGGGCCGGCTTTGCAGGGCCTCTTGAAAGCCGGCTGCATAGGATGCCGGCAGTTCCGGGATACCGGCATCCGCACCCGCAAAGACATTATCGTCGCCTGTGAGTGCAGAAGCTTCCAGCCCCATGAGATTGGCCAGGGCGGCGGCGGTGAGTTTGCACCGGTTCCGGCCGGTTATGAGCTGCTCCCGGGCCCGGGACAGCCGGGCCTGCAAGGACAGAATATCGGATTTGAGCACGGCACCGCCCTCATAGCGGACCTGCATGCTCTGGAGCTGCCTGGCTACGGTGTCCACTGATTGCCGGGCAATCCGGACAAAATCCCGGGCCGCCAAAACATTGTAAAACGCGCGAATCACCTCTGCCACGAGCTTGTTTTGCACCTCTGCCCGGCCAAGCTGTGAAATATCCACATCAATGCGGGCCATCTGCAGCTCCAGGTAGTCGCTGCCGCCGTTAAACAGGTTCATCTGTGCGTTGAGCCCGGATTCAAAGTTTTCAAACCAGCCCGGATCATTGAAATTTGCGAAATTTGCATCAGTCGGCAGCATGCGCTGATCGATCTTTTTAAAAAAATAGGCCGACGGGGCATCGCCCTGCATGTATTCGGTGTAAAGGGAAGCTTTGGGCCAAAACGCGGTTTCTGCCAGCGAGAGCATGGCCCGGCTCTGCTCGGTCCGCCAGGCGGCCTGCACCAGGTCCGGATTGTTGTTTAAGGCGGTTTCAAGGGCGAAAGAAAGCGTGAGCGGAAATTCAACCGGGCTGTGCGAATCCCGGGGATCCGTCTTTTCCGCCCCTTGTCCCGGCGGCCCGGGAATTGTACGGTGGGCATATTCAGAGGCGATGTTCTCGTAGGAATAAGAAGTAAAAAAACCACACCCGGCCAAAGCAAGGCAGATCAGGGATATAAATAGAAAAAACGTCTTTTCCATTTTAAATATATACCCAAATTCAAACAGGGTGTCAAACCGCAATCAGCCTCAAACACGCCCCCCTGATGCGATTTTTTGTCACTGCTCTTTTTCTGAATCAAGCATATCCCGCACAGATTTGGACAATTCTTTATATCCCAGCGGTTTTTGAATGTACTGTAAACGACTGCTTTGACATGCACTTGACTCCGTATTGCTGGCACCGTGAAAACCGCTGGCGATCAGGACCGGAAGATCGGGCCGCATGGCCATCATCGCCGAGGCAAGATCATCGCCATTGATCCCGGGCATATTTTTGTCGGTAAGGATAAGATCATATGCATCCGGCTGTGCCCGGAAAGATTCAAGGGCTTTGTCCGGCCGGCTGAAAGTTTCAACCTGATACCCGAGCCTTTCCAGCATTGCCCTGCCCACAGAAAGGATGGATTCTTCATCATCTACAAGCATGACGCGCTCTTTTCCGGACAAAACAGCATAGTCATTGCTTTCCCCGGTATCCCGCATCGTCTCCTGATGGACCGGAAAATACAGATCCACAGCCGTTCCTTCCCCCTGACGACTCCGAATATCAATACAGCCGCCGATTTTTTCCATGATCCCATGCACCACGGAAAGCCCCAGACCGGTGCCTTCCCCCGTAGGCTTTGTTGTAAAATAAGGATCAAAAATCCGCGGCAGATCCCGGGCATTGATGCCGCAGCCATTGTCCGCCACGGTAAGCCTTAACCACTGCTCGCATGGTGCCTGCACAGTATCGGCTGATTTGAGAAGATGTGCCGGCAGAGACAACCCGTATTTAACCTCAACACGAAGAATCCCTGCTTCTTTTACCTGCATGGCATGGTATGCATTGGTGCACAGATTCATCACAACTTGATGGATCTGGGTGGGATCAGCCATGATCATTTTTGTTTGATCTTCGTAATCTTCTTCTATCCGGATGCCGGCCGGAAAAGTGGCCCGAATCAGTTTAAGGGCTTCCTTTACCAGCGGAATGAGTTCCACAGGTTGTTTTTCCTGCAAGTCCTGGCGGCTAAAGGTCAAAATCTGTTTGACCAAACCGGCTGCACGATTGGCGGACTGAAGCACTTGCTCAAGCATGGGCAGCGAGGAGTCAGAGCTTTGTGAATACATGATCGCAAGTTCTGTATATCCGATAATCGCCATCAGGATATTGTTAAAATCATGAGCAATCCCGCCGGCCAGAGTTCCTATGGCCTCCATTTTCTGCGCCTGCTGGAGCTGTTTTTCCAGGGTTTCGTTTTCTTCTCTGACTTGTTTTAATTCTGTAATATCCTGTATTAAATCAATATAAAATTTCGGATCACCGGCCGAATCCCGAATCAGGGAATGACTGGCCATTGCCCAGAGGATCCGTCCATCCTTGCGGATGTAGCTTTCTTCCATGAAACCCGTTTTTCTTTTGCCGCTTTTGAGTTCCCGGTATAAACGGGCAACCGCTGCTTGGCTGTCTGATGACAGCAGATCTGTGGAAATTTTTCCCAAAAGTTCTTCCGCATCATATCCCAGCATGCGGCACAATGATGGATTTGCCGTTATAAGCCTGCCCCGGGCATCAAGAAGCGCTATTCCGGCCGCAGAGTTCTCAAATATGCTGCGGAACTTATTTTCGCTTTCCAGAAACCGGGAAAGAGAATGGAGATTGGAAAGACTGACACTTAACTCGTCTGCGATCGGTCCCAGAATTTCTTCTGTATTTTCCGGTATTGTTTTCGCCTGATATTTGAAAATAATCATAATACCAGCCAGCTGATCGGCAAACTGCAAAGGCAGGCAAGCGGCAAATTCCGCCCCGACCGCTACAGCAAACGTGGATTGGCAATCCTCAGATCCGGTCTTCTTTAGGCTTGCCCCCCCGTCAGAATCCAAGGAAAACTGACATTTTTCAATCAGCCCCTGTTGCTGCTCCCGGGAAAGTCCAAGACTGCCGCTCCCCATAAACTCTCCGGAACCCGGTGAATACCAGCCCACGAATCCGCCATCAAAATCCAGGTGACGACAGATGGATTCAAGCGCCTTATCAGCCAGTTGCCGGGGATCTATGGTGGAGGCCATGTGGCGTCCAATTTCCGCGTTGAGTTTTAATTTGTCGAATTGACTCGCCAGCTGAGTACCCATTCGGTTAAAAGCATCTGCAAGCTCCTCAAATTCATCTCCGCTGGAAATTTCTGCCTTTGTGTCCAATTTCCCTTCAGCAAAACTTCGGGTGGTTTTTTTGAGCTCCGCCAGGGGCTGAAGGCTGCGGCGGATCCCGATGGTGCTTATCAGAAGAACAATCAACAGACTCAAAAGGGAAAACAAAGGGTACAGAATCTTAAAGTCTTTAAGCGATGTTCGGATATCGTCCCGGGACTGGCTCAAAACGACTGTCCAGCCGGGCTCCGAGAACTGGCCTTCAAGGAAAAGATTGCGGCTGACAGCCACATGATCCTCACCGTCATAGCGCCAGTCGATTCTGCCGCTGCCATCCTGCAAAGCGCTTTTTGCAAGCCGTTTCAAAGTTTCTTCTTTGGGGGAGCCACCTCCTGAGGCAATCAAAAGGCGGTCATGGGAATCCAGGACAAACAGGTGTGTCATCGGGGGCAGCAAACGCATTGACCCGACGCCCCAGAGATATTCATGCGCAATTCTTCCAAAAAGAAGACCCTTATCGGGATTTTTGGCAACCACGGGAACGACCATGTAAAATAAAGGCCGGCCGCCGGAAGACGCCTGCCTGAGCAACACGGTCTTGCCCTGCCTGATCATCCTGGTTTGTTTTTCTGAAAGCTCAGGCCGGTTTTGGATTTTCCCGTAAACCGGGATGGCAGATGAGCCGTTCCGGAACATAATACCGGTAAAACGGTCGTAGGCCCGCCCCTTTAAAAAATTTTCCACATGGGCTGAAAAATCATCAGGCCCAATGCCCCCTGGCGGCAGGCGGGAGGAAATCAGGTTTAATTCAGCCCTCAGAAACAAAAGTCTTTCGTAAATGGAAAGGCTTGTGGTTCTCACCTCCTGGTGAAGACGGTGAAAATACTGGTCATCCAGCTGACGGCCCACATGGTGATAAGAATAGATAAAAATCAGGGAAACAGGTATGATAATACAAACCAGAAAGAGCAGGAAAATACGCTGAGAAAATCTCGAGTTAAGCATCCGGAATTTCAATGACTTTTCTATTGTTTAATAATACTTTGCCAAGCCCACATACCCGCCGTTGTTCGCGCGTATCACGTCGTCCTGGCTGGCTTTTGCCGTAAGTGGCGTCACGCTTCTTCCGTCCCGGCCCATGCTGTATAGATCAAAGTCAGAGTTAATCGGCACCAGGGACCGATCCTTGCGCAGCTTACCTGGACTCGAGCCCTGCACCGGCATGTATTGGTAAGGGTTTCCCCACGGATCGATCATCCCCCCTGCACCGGCCTCGGATAAGTTGTCCGGCCATCGCCCCTCTGAAGCATTGAAAGCCAATATGCTTTTTTCTATATTTTTTATTTCCGCAACAGCCCTGGCAATCCTTGCCTTTTCTATATAAGACATAAAATTCATGGCAGCAATGCTCGCTAATATGCCCACTATGGCAATAACGATCATTAATTCAATCAGGGTCAATCCCGTATGATCATTTATCTTTCTGAAACGCAAAACCAGCAAGCTCCGTTTTCCTTCAGAAAAACTCTCTTGTAAACCATATATTGATTTTCAGTGCGCATATTCCCACTATCCAGATAACCAGATAACCAGTGAAACTTCAAACAGGAAGCGATTTGCGGAAAGCTGAATTCTCAGACACCATCATATTATCTATCGGCGAAAAACCAAAATAATTTAACAAAATTTTAAAATTTCCATAATAATGCGCTTATGTGTTATTTCCCATCAACCATGTCACGTGCTATATTTAATTGATCGCTTGCTGACGAAAAAGTGTTTAATATCACCAGGAGACAATCCAACATGCGCCTTTTGGCCATAGTGCTTTTGCCGGTCCTGCTGGTTGCCGCCTGCGAAAATTCCGCGCAAAACCATACACGGCAGTCCCGGCAGCAAAACGCGCCTGAAAAAACCGTGATCCTCGTGCATGGGTATGCAAAGGACGCAGATGACATGCAAAGCCTTGCCGGCTTTCTTGACAAGCGCGGGTACCGGGCCATTTCCGTTGACCTGCCCCTTACCTTTGATCACGTGAACGAGGCGGCAGAGGTTTTTGCCAAACAGGTGGAGAAAATTTTATCCGAACTGCCGGACAACGCGTCTGTGGCCATGGCCGGACACAGCACCGGCGGGCTGGTGATCCGTTATTTTCTGGCCCACAGCCAGAATTACAAACAGGTGAGCCATGCCGTGCTCATTGCCACGCCCAACCAGGGAAGCGCGCTTGCCGATATCGCCGGAGATGTCTCAGAGCTGCTGGTGGAAACCTTTGCCACCCTTGAATCTCTTCAGCCGGAAAACATCCCTGAACTGGGCCTGTCAGATCCCGATGAAACCAGAATCGGCGCCATTGCCGGAAACAAGAGCACCATAGCCCTGGGCCGGCTCCTGGAAAAGGAAAACGACGGCCGGGTTGAAGTAGAATCGGTCTGCTATCCCGGACTCGACGATTTTGTTGTGGTGCCCTATCATCACAATCAGATCCATCATAGGAAGGAAACCGCTGAACTGGTGATCCGTTTTCTGGAAACCGGGTCATTTGAAAAACAGCCCGATTCGGACACCGGTTCCAAAAACTGATTACGGCTTTGCTGATATGAAACTGTATCGTGTGATTGTATGGCTGCTTCGCGTTTTCAGCCGTCTTTATTTTATCGAGGTCCGCAGCCAGGGCCCGGAGCGCATCCCCGGCTCCGGGCCGGTGATCCTGGCGGCCAACCACCCCGCCTCCGTACTCGATGCCATCCTGCTGGCCGTTGAGACCCGGCGCCAGATCCATTTTCTGGTGCGAAGCAGCCTGTTTCAAAACCGGTTCGTGAGCGGCCTGCTCTATCAGCTCGGGGCCATTCCGGTCTACCGCTCCCACGAAACCCGGGATTCCGGAAAGCGCAACATGGCTGCGTTTGACAAGGTTTACGAACTGTTTGAAAGGGGCGGCTGCCTGGGGCTGTTTCCGGAAGGGAAAAATTCTCCGCCCGGACAGGTGGCCGAACTGCGCACGGGCGGGGCCAGAATGGCCCTTGGCGCAGAAGAGCGCAACAACTACCGGCTCGGTCTGACCATCGTGCCGGTGGGCCTTAATTACGAGCACAGGGAATTGTTCATGTCTTCTGCACTGCTGCGCTTCGGCCCGCCTCTGCGGGTGTCGGATTACGCCCGCATGCACAAGATTGATCCGGAAACCGCCGTCCGGCGGCTAACCGCGGATCTGCAGGAATCGCTGCGGCAGCAGGCCATGCACGTGGAAGACCAGCAGGTGGACAAACTGGCCAAAGACCTGGCAGAAGCCCTGGATTACAGACTGGAACCTCTTGCCGCAGATGAGCCGGCATCTGACACGCAACAGGCAAAACCCGGGTCACGGATCAAACAATGGGTGTGGAAACTGCTGGAATGGTACAGGCCCGATCCGGCCGCAGGCGCCGACCCCTTTGAAACCCGCGAAAAAACCCGCAAGCAAATCAGTGCAATCCTGTTAAGGGCCGCCGTGCGCAACTCTTCGGCCATTGCCCCGCTCCGGCGCCAGGTGGACCGGTACCAGGACCATCTGCGCCAGGCGGAGCTGAGCCATGCCGTCAAAAGACTGCTCAACAAGCCGCTTCACCAGCGGCTCATCCGCCTGCAAATGACGTTTTACGCCATCGCCATGGCCCCGGTGGCCCTGTTTGGCCTGGTGCACAACATTGTCCCGTACATGTTTACAAAATACACCGCCCGGCTTGTCAGACAGGAACCCATCCGGGCCTTTGCCTACTTCGGGGTGGGATTTCTGGCATTTACGGTCACCTATGCCGCCTTTGGGTTATGGCTGTGGTATTTTGTTGGCATGACCTGGAAATGGGCACTTACCTACCTGGCCCTGTTGCCGCCGGCCGGATTTGCCGCCCTGCACTACAGGCGAAATATTCTTGTATACCGCGACAGGATTCTGGTGCGCACTTTTTTCTGGAACCAGGAGGAACTGCTCAGGCTCCTGCGCCGGGAGCGACAAGAGGTGATCCATCTTTTCAGGGAACTGGAAGCCGATCTGCGCACAGATGCCGATCCATATGCGTCTGCCGGGGACACGGAAACATGATTGGATCCATCTTTGGAAAAGCCGTTTGCGGCATTCATGAAAAACAAAAAAGGGATCTATGAAGCCATGGGAAAAAACCCGATACAGACAAACCCGTTTGGAACAGCCCCGCAGGCGGTCACCCGCGTAGGCCTGGGCGGCGAAGGCGTGCTCAGAACCACCGGCCGGTTAGAAGAGGCCGGCGAAGTCATTGATGCCGCTTGTTTGCAGGGCATCATCTATTTTGACAGCGCACGGGTTTATTCAGACTCCGAGCTTTATTACGGCAGGAAATGGAAATCAGACCCAGAACAGCGAAGCCGTGTTTTTCAGACCAGCAAGTCCGCATCCAGGGACAAAAAGGGCGCGCAAAAAGATCTCGAAGAAAGCCTGAAGCGGCTTGAAACCGATTATCTGGATCTCTGGCAGATCCATGACGTGCGCACCATGCAGGATATGGAAGCCATTGATGGACCGGGCGGCGCACTTGAAGCGTTTCTGGAAGCCAGGCAGCAGGGAAAAGTGCGCTTTATCGGAGTGACCGGACACCACGACCCGGATGTCCTGACCCGGGCGGTACGGCAATGGCCCGTGGATTCGGTGATGATGCCGGTCAATCCGGTTGAGGAGATCCTTGGCGGTTTTCTCACCCAAACACTTGCCGCAGCCCTGGAGAAAAACACCGCTGTCATCGCCATGAAGATACTGGGAGCGGGCCATTACGTTGCCCCGCACCTGGGGGTGACCCCTGAACTGCTGCTGCGCTATGCCCTTGGCAAACCAATAACAGTTGCCATAGTGGGATGTTCAAGCATCACCGAAGTCAAAACCCTGGTGGATGCCGGATCCAACGCGCAACCCCTTGAAAAGATCGAATTGGAAAAACTTCTCGCCCCTTTCAGGCAAAACGCCCGGCAGCTGGCATTTTACCGCGGGGTGGTATAAAACCTTTGCACATGAATTACTCGGATCCCACAAAAAAAGGCCGAAAACTGCCTTCCGGGCGCCTGAGACAATCGTCTATGCGATGCAGCAGACGGAGCCTGTCTTCGGGCAGTTCACCCGAAAGATTGACATAGTTGGTGTAATGGTCGCTTCGCAGGCTTGTGGCTGTTTCCAGATTTTCCAGAAGAAGCCGGGTTTCGCTGAGCACTTCGTGCGGGCCGGCCATGACAAAATCGCCTTTCTCCACCTTTCGCAAAAGAGGCGTTCCCTGCTTGGGCACAAAGGTTCGCAGCCGCACGTATTCCGGGGCGATTTCATTTAAGGCAGAGGCTGTTTCCAGGGCATGCTCCCGGCTCAACTCCCTTGCCCCGATTCCCAGCATCACATAGGAACTGTTTTCAATACCGGCCTTTTTCAGCAGCCGGCCGGCCCGGATCTGCTCTTCACGGGTGGCCCCTTTCCGGATATCGGCCAGCACCGCATCGCTTCCGCTTTCAAGCCCCACGTGAATCCGGCTTAAGCCGGCCGCGGCAAGACGCCGCAGATCTTTTTCCCCCTTTTCCAGGATATACCGGGACGATCCGTACACGGTCATGCGCCGGACCTCCGGGAAAATCCGGCAAGCGGCCCGGAATATGGCCTCAAGAATGTCGGTGGGCGCGGCAATCGTGTTTCCTGCAGGAAAAAAAATCGTTTGAATGCGGCTGCCGTACTGCGCTCTTGCAGCCTCAAGGTCCTCAATGACCTCGGCGGCCGGCCGGACCCGGTATTTCGGGCCTTTTTTGTAAACCATGCAAAAGGTGCACCGGTTGTGGGGGCAGCCCACAGTGGCCTGGATCAGCAGGCTGTCGGCCTCGGATGGGGGCCTGTATATGGGTCCTTCGTAGCGCATTTCAAAACTTCCTTTAAAATTGACCTGTCAATAACCGGTCAACCCATAAATAGTTCTCAACTCCCGGATCGTCAACCCGCAGGCCGGAAACAGCAAAGGCAGACGCGGCTTAACAGATGGCGCCACAAGCCTTTGGCTGTTTACAGATGGCAGGATAAAGGCTATAGGACTTGTTTTGCCCTGAAGCAGAAAAACGCAATACAGTCTGCAACCCTTTTGAGAGAAGACCGGAACCCACTGGAAAATCCGGAAAAAGCAGCCAATGGCCAGTCCTTACGCAATACGCAAACTTATCAACAAAATATACGCAACCCGGTTTTTCTGGTCCGGGCTAACGCGTTACCGCGTGATCGGATGGCTGATCGAGCGGATGTTTTTTAAAAACGACGATGTGGTGTTTCTGCCCAAAGACTCTGTATTTGCCATCAATGAAACCATCGCCCCGCCCGAAAGCCTTGCGGTGCCTTCCGGGGTGGTGGAACATTTCATCAGGGCGGCCGGCGTGATATGGATCATGGATTTTTGTATCTGCCGGGACTCGGAAGGGTGCAAAGATTATCCGGTTGAATACGGGTGCATTTTTCTGGGCGCGGCCGCAGGCGGAATCAACCCGGCTTTCGGCCGGCGGGCCACCGCGGAAGAAGCCATCGCCCATGCCCGCAAATGCCGCGAAGCCGGCTTGGTGCAAATGATCGGGCGCAACCGCATTGATACGCTCTGGTTAAATATCGGCCCGCCCGGCAAACTCATGACCATCTGCAACTGCTGCCCCTGCTGCTGCCTCTGGCAGACGCTGCCATACATGCACCCGGATATCAGCAGGAAAATATCCCGCATGCCGGGCATTCAAATGGAAGTGAACGATAACTGCACCGGCTGCGGAATTTGCACAAACGGCACCTGCTTTGTAAAGGCCATCCATATCCACAACGGCTGCGCAGTTATTGACCAGAGCCAGTGCCGGGGCTGCGGCCGCTGCGCAGCTGTCTGCCCCCGCCATGCCGTGTCCATGGTTGTCAAAAATCCCGCATTTATCCAAAACGCCATCTGCCAGATATCCAGATCAGTGGATATCAGGTGAGAATTTCGCCCTACTTCGGAACAAATCCTGTTTCAAGCAAAGAGGCAAGGGGCGGGAACAAGGGCCGGGGCAGATCAGACCAGTCAAACCAATTCCAGGCTGCACACCGGGCGGGCTCGCAAATTTTTGGCTCACCGCTGTAGCTGCGGGCGCTCACAAAAAGGGTGACATAATGCTTGCCCTCTTTCGGAAACACATCACTGGTATACGGCCCGCGGGTGATGGAATGGATGCAAAGCCCGGTTTCCTCCATTACCTCCCGCGCAGCACAGTCCTCCACGGTTTCCCCGTACTCCAGGTGTCCGCCGGGCAGCGCCCAGGTTCCGGCCCCGTGTGTGCCCTTGCGCCTGCCGAGCAGAACAAGACCATTTCGAAGCACAATCACCCCGACGCCCACCATGGGCATGTTTGATTTCATCACCCGCCTTTTTGCTATCGCCCTGATAATCGCTTATTCACATAAAAACCTGCGGGCATCCCTGGCTGTTCTGCTTGGGAACTCTTCCATGGGCACATGTCCCGCCCCGGGATAAGTGATGACCTGAAGATCGGAGACATCGTTTTTCCATTTTTCAACATGTGCCGGCGGCACCCAGCGATCCCTTTCCCCCCACATCAGCAGCACAGGCACGGAAATTTGCTTTATCTTTTCACCCGGATCAAACCCGTCAGCCTTTTCATTCATGGCCCGGAAGATCTCCACCATTGCCCTGCGGTTACCGGGCCTGAGCAGCAGTTCATGGTAGCGGTTCACCACGGATTCAGAGACCAGATCAGGATTTCCGTATGCACTTCGCACATTTGCGGCAATCATAAACCTGGGCGCCCAAACCCGGGCGATGCCGCCCACCACCGGCAGACTCACCCGCTTTATCACGTCCGGAGGCTCCTGCGGGTATCCGGCAGGAGCAATCAGGATCAGCTTTTTGACCTTATCCGGATGCTGCACTGCATAATTCCAGGCCATGAACCCGCCAAGGGAGTTGCCCGCCAGATAGAACCGGTCAAGGGCCATGGCATCCACAAATGTCTCCAGAAAATCCAGCAGCCCCTGCTCGGTGTGTGCAAATCCGGGCACCGGACCTGTCAGACCATTTCCGGGTGAGTCCACGCGTATGATCCGGAAACCGTCCCGAAGCTCGCCTGCCCAGCCGTCCCAGGTGTGAAGCGACGCCATGGCGCCATGAAGCAGCAGCAGAGGCGGGCCGCTTCCCTCCTCCCGGAAGTGAACCCTTGCCCCGTTTATCTCCATAAATTGGGAGTTCTCATTGGCATATTTCTTTTCCAGCTCATCAGCCGGGACGGAGCGAAACCCCGGCTTGGCGCATCCCTGAAAAACCGGTGCACACAAAAGCAATAGCAATAAAAACAAGCTGAAAAATTGAGGGACCTGGCTGTAATGCATGATACATCTCCATCAATTCCTGCAAAATCGATTACTGTTGAACTGCTGTCATTATGCTAATTTTTGTTTTCAAGCGTAGAACAGATCGAATCTGTTACTTTTGCACTCACATATCTTCCATAATTGGGCGAAACTTCAGAAATAAATGGCTCCGTCACATCCGGATCATACTGAGTAAAAACAAATCCGCCAATAAAAGGGATTATGCCCACTTCCAACCACCCGATCTCTGTCCAGGTGCGGTCTATTTCAGCCTGGCGGAAAGTGTATGTCAGATTTTTTCACCTATGCCGCAATCACGTCATTGGGCGGCAAGATATTGCTCAGCACCTGGGCACGGTGGATCCGGGCGGCCTGGTAAAACCGGTAAACCGGCAGCTTGTCCATATTCTTGGGAATTGTTTCCGCCTCCAGATCATCAATGCTTGCAGACCAGTTCGGGCCCTTGTACACAGGAATCCGGGTTGTGCCGCCAAACAACCGGTTTTCCCGGATCGCCTTTTTCCAGGCCCTGATCCGTGCCGGTTTATCGGCTTCCAGCTCAATGATTTTCTTTAACCCATGGCGGATCTGCCGCCACTGCTTTGCCGTACGGCTCTGCCCGTGCTCTGGCACTTTTTCCAGATAGTCCTGAAACATTTCATGCATGGCCCGGCAGGCATCCAGATAGTCTTTGGGGTTTTCCCGCTCAACGGTTTTGCCGTCTGCGGCCCGGACATAGCGCCACCGCAGATAGGGCCGATCCGGATAGGTGGTGGCCGCGGCGTGGCCCAGGGGAAACGTTTGGCTCAGCCCGTATGACACCACCCCTTCCAAAAACTGTTTTGCCTTGTTTTGAATATAATCGAGAACCCCGTTGTCTGCCACCTCCAGTTCAATACTTCCCGCGGATATGGCGTTATAGCTGTGGTTTGCGCCCATAAACCCGTCATGGGCAAAGGTATCGGCATACACATGGGCCGTGATCCCCATGAGATAAAGCCCGTAAGACGCCTGGGCCCCAATGGCCGTGTTTCTTTTCACCATTTTTTTGGCAACCGGGCTGTTTTTCCCGCAAAGCAGCTTGTCTGTAGGCGTTTTCCCCTCTCCGCCGGGCAGAAAATGAAACGGCAGCCAGACCTTTCTCTGATCCTCGCCGTCTGCGTTTTTAAAATCCAAGAGCCTATGGCCCGTCAATTCCGCAAGAATGCTTCTGCCGTCTTCCAGAAAGACTTCCTTGTCCCAAACCGCATCATCTGTATATTCGCTTGCAGTGGCAACAATTTCCGCCGGCCCCGGCCGCATCCCGGCAGCCCGGGCCAGGGCATAAATCCCAAAATAATGCATGTCTGTTTTCATCAGTCCCCCCTTCCCGGCAGTGCCGGCCAGTTCAGGAATCGACAGCACCCGTCTGCTCTGCCTCTTTTCCCAACTCCCGGATCACAGCCCGCGATGATTTTCCGGCCGCAGGGCGGACATGTCCTGTTTTGTCAAAACCCCGCTGACCAGCGCCAGCATCCGGTCCTTGTCCTTTTGCAGCTCCCCGCTGACCGGCAGATAATTTGAGGCATGGGCGCCGATAAACTTCAGGTTGTCGATGGTGATGTTTTCCATCATGATCTTCATCTCTTCTATGGTCTCAAGCGGGCCGGGCAGTTCAAACGCCTGGTTTTCAACCTTTTGATACAATGGCGTGTTTGGCACCGGCGTGTAGGTCAGAGCAGCCAGGTACCGGGGCCTCATCCGGTTGGTGATTTCTGCTGTGGCCTCTGCGTGCCGCCGGCTTGCATCGCCCCGGCCGGCAATGCCCAGCAATACCATGGAAGAAAGATTGATATCGGCCTGCACAAGATCCTGCCCGGCCCGGAGCATTTCTGCGGCCGTCACCCCTTTTTTGACATCCGCCAGAACCCGGTCATCGCCGGATTCCACCCCGAGATAGGCCTTGGTCAGGCCTGCGGCCCGCAGGGCGGTCAGCTCGCTCATGTCTTTTTCAAGGATGCTGCTGGGCCCGGCATAGGTGCCCACATGGCGAAGGGACGGAAATGCAGCATAAAGGGTGTTTAAAATTTCAAGCAGCACTCCGGTTTCCATTGCCAGGGCGTCGCCGTCGCACAAAAACACCTTTTCAAGGTCGCTGTAATAATCTTTGGCCATTTGGATATCGGTCTTGATATCGGCCAGCGACCGGATCCGGTATCTGCGGTCCTTGTACATGCCGCAAAAGGTGCAGCGGTTATGGGAGCAGCCGATGGTGCATTGCAAAAGATAGCTATTGGCTTCGCTAAACGGCCGGTAAATCTGTCCTTCATATCTCATGTCATCTCCGAAAAAAAATATCCAGCCGGCTTTGACGCCGGTGGTTATGGGTTGGTCAAATATTTCAAAAAAACAGTTTCATGAATCCATATGGATGTCAACCCGGGCTGTGCCGGGATTTTCCGGATCAGGGTTGTGTAAAAAACCAAATGGTTGTATCCATTTTATTTGTTTATTATGAAGAGATCATGGTGCCGGCTCAAAAGCGCGCAAACAATCTTTACCAATGCATACAGACCCAAGGAGACACACAAATGGAATACCCGCAGCGTAACCTGGCCCTTGACCTGGTGAGAACAACCGAGGCCGCGGCCCTGGCATCGGCCCGCTGGCTGGGCAGAGGAGAGAAGGAATCCGGGGACAAGGCCGCAGTGGAGGCCATGCGGTTGTCATTTGGGGCCATTGACATCAACGGCACGGTCATTATCGGCGAAGGGGAAAAAGACAACGCCCCCATGCTGTTTAACGGCGAAAATCTGGGCACCGGCGCCGGGCCCCGGGTGGATGTGGCCGTTGATCCGGTGGAAGGCACCAATCTTCTGGCATACGGCCGACCCAATGCCATTTCCGTTGTGGGAGTCTCACCTGCGGGCACCATGCTTGATCCCGGGCCCAGCTATTACATGGAAAAACTGGCGGTTTCCGCAGCAGCCAGAAATGCCGTGGACCTCAATGCCCCGGTTGACACAAACCTGGCAGACATCGCAAAAGCCCTGGGCAAAGACATTGCCGACCTTGTGGTGTTTGTCCTGGACAAGCCCCGGCACGCGGACCTGATCCAGGCCATCAGAAAAGCCGGCGCCCGCATTCAGCTTCACTCAGACGGGGATGTTGCCGGTGCCCTGATGGCCATTGATCCAAATTCTGAGGTGGACGTGATGATGGGCACAGGCGGCACGCCCGAGGGGGTTTTGTCGGCCTGCGCGATCCGCGCCATTGGCGGGGAGATGCTCTGCCGCCTCAATCCCCAGAAAGACAAGGAGAAAAAAGCCCTGGCCGAAGCCGGAACAGATCTGTCCCAAATATTTTCCGTCAATGATCTGGTGAAAAGCGATGACGTGTTTTTTGCCGGCACCGGAATTTCAGGCGGGAGTTTTCTTTCAGGGGTAAGATATACCGGAAACGGCGCCACAACGCATTCCCTGGTCATGCGGGGCAAAACCGGCACCATCCGCTACATCGAGTCCCACCACAACTGGAACAAGCTCATGCGCTTCAGTGCCGTGAAATATGATTGATTTTCCACATTCCGGCAGGTTTTTTCAATATTATTTCACGAATGTATTCAGATGGCGACAGGGACACGCTCTACCTCCTTTAAAATATGGGGGCCGATGTGCGGACTTAAACCTTCCGGGGTAACGACCTCGACTTTCCGTCCCAAAATTTCTTCAAGAAGGAAAGAAACTTCCATGAAATTATCAAAGGTATGTTTTTCAGAATGAAATTCCACGAGGATATCGATGTCACTCGAATCGGTCTGTTCTCCCCGCGCAAACGACCCGAATAGCCCGATGCTTCTGACGCCAAAAAATGAAAGCCGCCCCTGTTGCTCCAGGACACGCTTAATCAACTCTTCTTTGGTGGTTACCCTGCTTTCCATTTCAGAACGACCCCCTCACCGATTTTAACCACCAAGATACAATAAAGACAATTGAAAGGCAATAAAATCAATCGGCTAAAAATCTGGACAAGCTCACTTTGAGTCTTTCCTGAACCCTTTGAAATAGCGTCCAGCCCTGCACGCTGACGATCTGTAAGGTATACTTGGGTCCTTATCATGGCTGACTTCCAAAGGCGCTCACACTACCAATGTACATCGTACCTGCCTGGCGTCAAGATTATAGATCCAAGATAGCACCATGGCCCCGGAATTCTTCCGGAAAGGTTTGGTCGCCACTTTACAAACGCCGGATAATCTGCGAAATTGAATTTGCTTTCACAACCTCTGCCGGCCAAAACAGTATCACCCTAAGGATTTGCAAAGCGCCTGTCATATGCCCAAAAACATTTCTGAAAACCGAAAAAACAACAAAGCCTCTGATAGCAATCCCCCCATTGATGTCACCTGTCTTGGCCCTGCAACCTGCCAAAGCTATCAGGGCGAACGCCCCATACAGATGGCCTGGAAACTGGAACACCCAATGCCGGTTGATCTGGTCCGACCCCGCCACCTGACTGCCACCCGTCGTATATCAGGTTTTGAGATTGAACTCGGGATAGTGCACTTTTAGACATTCAGGGCATATGCCGTGGCTGAATTCCGCATCGGAGCGATCCCGTATATAGGACTCGATGGGTTGCCAGATGTCGTTATCGTCCCGGATTTTTTTGCAATGAGAACAGATGGGAAGAAATCCTTCAAGACGCCTGGCATGGTCTTCACTGTCCTCGGCGCGGACCCGCACCCTTTCAACGACCAGAACCACCAACCCAAGTGCCGCCAGAACATGAAACCCCACCAGAAATCCAAAGGCAGGATGAATCAGCGACGGAAACTGAAAGAAAAAGGGAAACAGCAGAACATACACCCCCCATGCAATCAGGCTCCATCCTGCAAGCCTTCGCCCTGCCGTCCTATTGGAGGGCGTGAATTTGAGCATCATGCATCCGGCCCATACAAAAAGAACGGTCCGCAGGGCCATGATCAGAAAAAATGAAGCAAAGCTATAGTGAGGCATCAGAAGCATTGCTACGGCCCAGACAGAGGCGAATCCGAACAGGGCATACACATTCCAGCGCTTGAACGCATTGCCGGTAAAGCGGTAGGCGCCCCCGACCATGATGACGAATCCCAGCATGTGAAAAATCTCGCCCGCTGTAAAAAACAGCCATGGCCGGCCTGTTGCTGTTGCCGCCCAGCACAGAAACCCTGCACTGTTGAGGAAAAACCCTGCCCGCAGTATTCCGGCCCGACCACACCGCCAGCCGCCCCGCGCAAAAACAGTATCCCGAACCCGATACAAAGAAACAGGGCGGAATACCCGAGAAAAATTTCATAAAGTGCAGCCAGAGCCATTATGGTTCGCTCTCTGTTTTGATTTTTGGATACTTTTTATTTACCACCTGCTATTTCATGCAGCATTTGCGGAACGAAAACTTTCCAGGGAAAGCCGGTCGCTTTTGCCTTCTCGTTTTTGTAGGCAAAAACGAGTTTTCAGAGCAATTGAGAAACCGCCCGCCTTTTTAACGACCTTGTTTTTTTATAACCGGTACGCCTTCCAGGCTGTCGAGAACCTCCACCGGCAGACCATCATCCATCATAACCACCTTGACTGCATATCTTTGTGTCCCGTCCACCCAGGCAACCAGGCCGCCGTCTTCTGTTACGGCCGGATCCCGAACCCGTCCCATCCTCTGATACCCTTTTCCCCGGGAGACAATCCTGTCTCCGGCCCAGTCCGCAAAATCATCCCACGTCAACTCAGCAAACGGATCCGGTCGTGTTTTTTTCTTTGCCATGGGTTCAGTTCCAGTTCAGCAGACGCCATTCGGGAAACCGGGCAGATCCAGCAGTTGTTGCCCCAATGGCAAATGTTTCCGGTTGTGCACACGCTAAAACCTAAATTGAGCGATTTTCAAGTTTGCCGCAGATACAAGGAAGATGCAGACAAGCTATAGTGGACTATGCGAGACTGCATCTGACGCAGTAGATGCGGCAAAATTGGAAATCCCGGAGGGTTTCAAATTTTAACACCTGAAAATGACTTAATTCCTTAAAAAAATAAAAAATATTGATCCGTGTAAAAATTTGAAACGCTCAATTTAGGTAAAAAAATTCATATACTGCCCCCGAAATTTTAATGCCGGGGTACGGGTTACTCCTTGACATTTTACCTTTGATACGTACAATATGCTGTACAGGGGGTGATAATATGAAAGCTATAACTTATACCGCAGCAAGACAAAACCTTGCGAAAACAATGGAAAATGTTTGCAGAGACCGCTCCCCGGTGATTGTAACACGCAAATCATCGGAATCGGTTGTTATTATGTCTCTTGAGGACTTTGAGGCCCTTGAAGAGACAGCTTATCTCCTACGGTCTCCGAAAAACACAAGACGCCTGATTGAATCTATTGCTCAGCTGGAAAACGACGAAGGCTCTGAAAAGGAGCTAATAGAGTGAAGCTCATTTTCTCTGACAACGCCTGGGATGATTATCTTTATTGGCAAAAGACGGATAAAAAAATCCTTCGCCGAATCAATACCCTCATCAAGGAAACGAAACAGAATCCTTTTGAAGGTATGGGAAAACCTGAACCATTAAAGCATGCACTTTCAGGCTACGGGTCCAGGCGAATAACCGATGAGCACCGATTTATTTATAAAGTTACCGAAAATGCAATTCATATCGCGCAATTGCGATACCACTATTGATACATCTTTTAGCCCCAACAATAAATTATACAGTTTTTTCTGTTTAATTCCATATGATAACAGATAAATGATAAATATTAGATAGTTATAAATAAATAAAATAAGTTCATAATGCCCCTTCATTTGGTTGCTATATTGCACTTTTTGGGGTTAAAAATTTCGGTAACGGCGGAACTTCTGTAGATCCTACAGGAATAATTACCTATCTCACCCCCAATTCTACAGGTACTAACGCAAGCCTCTATAATCAAACTTATTCTAAAGTGGTAGACGATAGGTCTGTTAATAATATCGATCCAGCGAGAAATAGAATAGAAACTAGACACGTTTCTGGAACTAACTATACTGATGTATTTGTTACCTGCTTGCTAGATTACGGTGAACCGGCAGATCAAGCAGCTTTTGACAACGCAACAGATCAAGCTGGTGCTTATATATTTGACGAACTAGGTCTAAGAGCATCTTCTGCCTCAGGCGAAGGCAGATTGTTAACACATGTTCTGTTTCATCCTG
>NZ_JAWODO010000006.1:0-35734 GCF_046483245.1 Desulfosalsimonas sp.
CCTCAAACCCCGGGGCGAGCATATTATCCGTCTTTGCTGCGGCACAGCCTGTCACGTACGCGGAGCCAGCAGAGTCGCCGACAGAGTTAAAGATGTCCTCAAGATCGGTGTCGGTGAAACAACTGAAGATTTGAAATACACCTACGAAGAAGTTGCCTGTATCGGGGCCTGCGGCCTGGCGCCGGTTATGACCATCGACAAGGAAACTTTCGGTAAGCTCGATCCTGACAAAACAAAAAAAATCATTGAAACCTTCAGTGAAATTTCAGAAGGGGGGCAGGCGTAGGTGGAAAAATTTATCGATCCCTGTTGTGAAAAATGCTTCAACAGTAAGGAAAAACCGTGTGATCAGTTTGTGGAGTGCTGCCTTGAAGGCCCGCTTTGCCATGAAAGCGAGCCATGCAAAAAAGCGCGTGAAGCAATCGTCGACAAATATTCACACAGTTCAGCTTTCCGGGAGCATTAGTTTTAGTCAATAACAACCTACTGATGAAAGGAGAGAGGACCAACGTGTATGAAAAACATATTTTGATCTGTGCAGGAACGGGCTGTATTTCATCGGGCGCTCTCGACATACAAAATGTCCTGATCGACGAGCTCAAAAAGCACGGTCTGGAGGATAAAGTGCGCATCATTATGTCCGGATGTCACGGCTTCTGCGAAAAAGGGCCGATTTTTATTGTTTACCCCGAAGATGTTTTCTATTGCGAGGTGAAGGCAGAGGATGTTCCGGAGATAGTGGAAGAATACCTGATAAATGGCAATATGGTAGAACGGCTTCTCTACAAAGACCCTGTTTCCGAAGAGACTGTCATTAGCCATGATAAGATCATGTTTTACAGCAAACAGAAGCGTTTGGCCCTGCGTAACTGCGGTGTGATTGACCCTGAAAATATTGATGAATATATTATCCGCGGCGGTTATATCGGTCTCAAGAATGCATTGCAAATGGAGCCGATGGAAGTGGTTAACGAGGTGAAAAGTTCAGGCCTGCGCGGCAGGGGTGGAGCAGGGTTTCCTACCGGGATGAAATGGCAGTTTGGTAACAGTAGTCCCGGAGAAAAAAAATATGTTGTCTGTAATGCCGACGAAGGAGACCCCGGAGCCTTTATGGACCGGAGTATTCTCGAGGGTGACCCCCATGCGGTCCTCGAAGGCATGCTAATCGCCGGTCAGGCGATCAACTCGGACGAAGGCTATATCTATGTTCGCTCCGAGTATCCCCTGGCTATTAAGCGCCTGCGCACCGCTATCGGCCAGGCTGAAAACTATGGAATACTAGGTGAAAACATTTTAGGCTTCGGCTTTAATTTTAAAATAAAAATCAAAGAAGGAGCAGGCGCTTTTGTGTGTGGAGAAGAGACAGCCCTGCTTTCCTCGATCGAAGGCAAACGCGGTGTTCCCCGTCACCGTCCTCCTTTTCCCGCTGTCAAGGGACTTTGGGGTAAACCGACGATAATTAATAATGTCGAAACACTTGCCAATGTACCTATAATTATGCGCAGTGGCGCAGAAGAATTTGCTTCTGTCGGTACAGAAGGCAGTAAGGGTACCAAGGTTTTCGCCCTGACCGGTAAAGTTAACAACACCGGTTTAGTTGAAGTTCCTATGGGCATCTCAATTCGTGAAGTCGTTTTTGATATCGGCGGTGGTATCCGTTACGGCAAAAAATTTAAAGCCGCCCAGATCGGAGGACCTTCGGGAGGGTGTATTCCTGATGAGCATCTCGACCTGCCTATTGATTTCGATTCCCTAACCGCAGCAGGAGCAATGATGGGTTCAGGCGGGCTGGTAGTTGTCGATGAAGATACCTGCATGGTAGACATGGCCCGTTACTTTTTGAACTTTACTAAAAAAGAATCATGCGGTCAGTGTATTCCCTGCCGCCTCGGTACTACACAGATGTATAACATCCTTGAAGATATTACTGAGGGACGGGGGAAACCGGAAGATATTGATCTGCTCGAAGAATTGGCCACAGCGGTTAAGAAAGGTTCGATGTGCGGTCTGGGGCAGACAGCGCCCAACCCTATTCTGACTACCCTGCGATATTTCCGCGACGAGTATGAAGCTCATGTTATTGAAAAACGCTGTCCGGCCTTAGTCTGTAAAGCTCTGTTGAAGTACAGTATAGACCCTGAGAAATGTATTGGCTGTCAGCGTTGTATAAAGGCCTGCCCGGTTGATGCCATCAGCGGGGAAAAGAAGGAGCCTCATATTATCGACCAGGATATCTGTACCCGGTGCGCAGCCTGCTTTGAGGCCTGTCCGAAGAAGGTTCGTGCTGTGCAGGTTGTCTCTGAGGGACTGCCTGAAACGAAAGAGTTAGCTGTAAGCAAGGAGGGTAAATAATGTCAGAGTTAATCACTCTAACCATAGACGATCTGGAGGTTAAAGCTGCTCCGGGCACCTCTATTTTAAGGGCGGCCCTGGACAGCGGTATCTATATTCCCCATCTATGCGATCATGTAGATCTAACTTCTGTTGGTATTTGCCGGGTCTGCCTGGTTGAAATCGAGGGGCGCCGCCCCACGGTTTCCTGCATGACCCCTGTCGAAGAAGGCCTGGTCGTGCGTACTGCCAGTGAGGAATTGGACAAAACCCGCAGGATCAACCTGGAGTTGTTAGTCCTCAACCACGATTACAATTGCCAGAACTGTGCCAAGAACAGTAAATGCCAACTGCAGGAATTGACCAGATTTATCGGCCTTGATGAAGACCGAATCAAGGTGATGCGGGAACCCGAACTTACTATGCCTCTGGATGACTCCAACCCTTACTACCTGCGTGATATGAATAAATGTGTTTTATGCGGTATTTGCGTGCGAACCTGTGAGGAAATCCAGGGCGATGAATGTATCGACTTTACTTTTCGCGGAATTGAAACCAGGATTGGTGTTCTTGGCGATAAGCCAATCATCGATTCCACCTGTGTAACTTGCGGCGAATGTGTCGTCCGTTGCCCGGTTGGGGCCTTGATCCCCCGGGAGGCTGTTGAGCCTACTTATGAAGTCGAAACGGTATGCCCCTTCTGCGGCTGTGGCTGCGGCATATTAGTCGGAATCAGGGGCGGCAAAATTGTCAGCTCGGAAGCAGTGGATAAAAGCCCCTCCAGCGGCGGCAGTCTTTGCGTTAAAGGGCGTTTCGGGCTTGGCTTTGTCAATTCCCCGAAGCGTTTAACTACCCCGCTGATCCGCAAGGAAGGCAAACTGGTAGAAGCGAGCTGGGAAGAAGCGCTTACCCTCGTGGCGGACAAGCTGGGCCAGTATAAAGGTGGTCAGTTTGCCGCTATTGCTTCCGCCAAGTGTTCCGTTGAAGATAACTACGTAATTCAGAAATTTACACGGGCAGTGATGGGAACAAACAATATCGATCACTGCGCCCGCCTCTGACACGCTCCCACTGTGGCCGGTCTGGCCACAACACTGGGAAGCGGTGCGATGACTAATACCATCGCCGAAATCGGAGACGCCGCTTGTATTATGGCAATTGGCACCAGCACCACTGAAGCGCACCCGATTGTCGGTTACCAGGTTAAAAAAGCGGTTCGGCAGGGAGCAAAACTAATCGTAGTTAACCCGCAGGAAGTGCCCCTGGTCCGTTTTGCCGATATATTCCTGCAGATTAAACCGGGCGCTGACGTGGCCCTTTTAATGGGTATGGCCAGGGTGATTATCGAAGAGGGCCTGCACGATCAGAAATATATAGAAGAGCGTTGCGAGGATTTTGATCAATTTAAGCAGTCTTTGGAAGAATATACGCCTGATTTTGTCAGCGACATAACAGGGGTGCCCTGGGAAAGGATAGTTGATGCTGCCAGGATGTATGCTCAAAATAACCCAGCATCAATATTATACTGTATGGGTATTACCCAGCATTCACACGGCACTGACAACGTTATGGCTATCAGCAATTTGGCCTTGATCACCGGTAATCTTGGCCTTGTTTCCGGCGGGGTTAACCCCCTGCGTGGCCAGAATAATGTCCAGGGCTCCTGCGATATGGGTTCACTGCCTAATGTTTTTACCGGTTATCAAAAAGTTGAGAATGCTGAAGCCCGTGAGAAGTTTGAGAAAGCCTGGGGGGTCTCCCTGAGCGGAGAGCCGGGCTTGACCCACACCGAGATTTTTGACGCAGCTTACAAAGGAGATATAAAAGCCCTTTACCTGGTTGGAGAGAACCCGGTTCTTACCGAAGCCAATGCCGCCCACTCAACGGAAGCGATGGAAAAGCTGGATTTCTTTGTCGTCCAGGATATCTTTCTGAACGAAACAGCTCAAATGGCCGATGTAGTCCTGCCGGCAGCATCATTAATTGAGAAGAACGGTACTGTGGTTAATACTGAAAGACGAGTACAGCGTATACGCAAAGTAATTGAACCGGTTGGGGAAGCAAAGCCTGATTGGTGGATCGTAAGCGCTATTGCCAACGAAATGGGAGCGGAAGGTTTTGCTTACAACAGTGCTGAGGAGATCTTTAATGAAGCTGCTTCTCTTACTCCCAGCTATGCAGGGATAACCTACGACAGGCTGGAAAAAGAAAGCATCCAATGGCCCTGCCCGACGGAAGATCACCCCGGGACACCTATTCTGCATACCGATAAATTCAACACCCCTTCAGGTAAAGGCAAATTGATGCCGATAGAATACAGACCCTCGGAAGATTGCTGCGATTTTGATTTTCCGCTGGTTCTGACCACAGAGCGCAACCTTTACCAGTATCACAGCACTATGACCCGCTACTCCGAAGGGTTGGATGAGCTAAGCGGTGGCGAGCACATTATGATCAACCCGGCCGATGCCGAAAAGATGGGCATATCCGACGGTGATATGGTCGAAGTTAAATCGCGTCGCGGTGAATTAAAGGTTAAAGCAAAGATCACCCGGCGCAGCCAGGAGGGTGTGGCTTCACTCAGTTTCCACTTTGCCGAATGCCCGACCAACCTGCTGACCAGTGCAGCCTTAGACCCGGTGTCTAAAACTCCTGAAACCAAGGTTTGCGCCATCAGTATCGAAAAGGTGTAAAATAACTTTTCTAATCGACCATTACCGCATCATGAACATGAATAAGAAAGGGACAAAGATATTAATCGAAAGAAATCGGCACAGATGGAGCATTGATACTTTGAAGGGATCGCGGCCGTGTTTAATGGCCAGTGCCGTCATTACAGTAAAACCGCCTGGTGCTGCTGCCAGAAAACTGGTTAAAAAATCCCAACCTGTCAAGCGGTAGATGATCCAGGCTGTGCCGAAGGAAGTAGCAAATATCACTGCGGTTGCAATCAAAATCGGTACCAGGAATTCCGGATTAACCATGGTGATGATTGTTTCCAGCGAGATATTATCTGCAACCGTGATACCGATAAAGACTAATAGCAGGTCTAACAAGCGTGGTGAAAGCTTGCTTACCGGTACACCGGCAACTGAAACGGCAGCAACGAATATAGTTGATCCTACCAGTAAACCGGCGGGAACACCCATTCCTTCCAGCAGCAGCCCACCCACTGCAGCTATAAATAGGGTCAGCATAATTCTGAGCCAGGATTCTTTAAATGACGAAACCACGCGGAGAAGTGCATTCTGATTAAAATAAGTGCTCAGTAAGTTGCTGAATAACCCAGCGATTGTTAAGGCAGTTATTTTTTCGCAACTCACTACTTTTTTGGCCGGGGTTTTGTTTTCGTTTTTTAAATTCCCTGGTGGTTTTTTTTGGCCGCGGTTTTCCCGCACCTCGATCCATTTAAGCAGTAATGGAAAGATAAGGATAGTGCCCAGCATCCGGATCATCTGCATGACGATAATTACCGTAACTCCTGCACCTGAAGCGAGGGCGATAACAGTTATCTCGGGCAGGCCACCCATACTTGCCGAGAGCATCGCCGTGTAGAGGTCCATTGCAGAGTAACGGGCCAGGAAAAAACCGATAACAAATACTATAGAAAGAGCCCATGCAATAATTATCACTGCTGAAACGGCCATGGGCTTAAGTTCACGTACCGCATCCCTGTTCAGCATTGAGCCGACAAATATGCCGATAATTATCTGTGCTGCAGGAAATAAAAAATCAGGTGAAGTTGGCAACTCCACTTGCATTGCACGCAGAGTACCGATTACCGCTACCGGGCCAATCACTTCAGAAGCCGGCATTCGTATTCTGGACAGCAAAAACCAGCCGGCTAATCCGAGCCCGAAAAGGAGTAGGATGTCACTAATTATTTGTACAAACATGATCACATTATAACATTAAAAATAACCGCCTTTCCTTCTGATTCACTGTCGCTTGCACCGGTCTAACCAGCAATATTTCCTGTCTGAACAGGTTAAATAGTATGATATAATTAAACCTGCCTGGTCATAAACAGCCGGCGGAGAGGCAGGAAGCGCGGTTTAATGTTCCCTTTACGCGATACAATAACTTATCACGGTGCCACTCTTGCTACAATCGGCCTGATTATCCTGAATGGTATTGTTTTCTTATATCAATTTTCTCTCGGGATTAATGTGTTTCCGGAGTTTTTTTATACTTTCGGTTTTATCCCCGACATTTTCTTTCAGGATCCCATTGGTGAATTTAGCACTATATTTACAAGCATGTTCGTTCACGGTTCCTTTTTACACATGTTAAGTAATGTTTGGTTCCTCTGGGTATTTGGCCCCGCTGTTGAAGGCCGGCTTGGATTTTTCCGCTTCATGCTTCTCTACCTGCTTGCGGGCATTGCTGCTGCTCTTACGCAGGGCTTTTCATTGCCTGAGAGCACTATTCCCATGGTCGGTGCTTCAGGAGCCGTCTCAGGCATTCTTGGCGCCTACCTGATTCTATTCCCCCGGGCTAGAGTGCTAACTATCATTCCGCCTTTTTTCTTCTTTTTCTTCTGGCTGCCAGTGCCGATATACCTGGGCTACTGGATATTGATCCAATTTGTTTATGTTTTTTATGAGGTGGCTGGTATAGCCTGGTGGGCTCATATCGGAGGTTTCTTTCTCGGCCTGGTGCTGGTCTTGTTTATGCGGCCCAAAAGGAATTACCGTGCCGACCCCTTCTGGGAATGCTGGCGCGACTACTGCTAAGCCGGCTTGGACGAAAGGACGTTTGCATATTTATCAACAAATCGATTTGAAGCAAGGAGGCTTTTTCTATGGAAAATATTTCTCAGCTTTTCTGGTTATTCATAATTATAATGGCGCTGACACCCTACCTGCAGCAGCAGATCCTGCGCTCTGCCCGTACTCGTAAGATAATCGAGCTCGAGCGTAAGCGCGGCAGCCGCGTTATTACCCTGCTTCACCGTCAGGAAGCGGTTAGCTTGCTCGGCATACCGCTGACACGTTACATTACTATCGAAGATTCGGAACAGGTTCTGACGGCTATTCGTCTGACTGATAAAGATGCGCCAATTGACCTTATTGTCCATACTCCTGGCGGGTTAGTCCTTGCCTCCGAGCAGATTGCCGAGGCCCTCTTGCGTCACCCTGGGAAGGTTACTGTCTTCGTACCCCATTACACAATGTCCGGCGGCGCCCTCATCGCTATGGCCGCTGACGAGCTGGTCATGGATGAAAATGCAGTCATCGGCCCGCTCGATCCCCAGCTTGGCCAATATCCCGCCGCTTCACTGGTTAAAGTCCTCGAATCCAAAGAAATGAAAGATATTGACGACCAGACCATCATCCTGGCAGATGTTGCCACCAAGGCTTTGCGTCAAGTTAAGAGCACTGTTAAATGCCTGCTTGCCAAGCATATGGATGAGGAGCAAGCCGAAGAAACAGCCGAAAAACTAACCCAGGGAACCTGGACTCACGATTACCCAATTGATGTTCAGCAAATTGCCGAGATGGGCATCAACGTCAACACTAACATGCCTGGTGAAATTTACAGCCTGATGAGCATGTATCCTCAGCCCCGCACAGCCCGGCCGAGTGTTGAATACAGTCCCGGCCCGGTTTACCCCTCAGGGCCGAATGAAAAATAATAAAGAGGAATACTAATAATGTCCGACCAAATAGATCTTTCTAAAATGGAGAAAAAAATCATCATTCGCAGTGTTGAAGAAAAGGATCTCGACGCTATTGTAGAGCTGAGCAAGATCTGCTTCCCCAACATGGAGCCGTGGGCCTGGGAACATCTTAAAAGCCATATAGATATTTTTCCCGAAGGTCAGTTATGTGTGGAATATGACGGACAGATCATCGGCGCATCCTCAAGCCTGGTTATCGATTTTAACGAGTACGAGGATCGTCACACCTTTGATGAAATTACTGATAACGGTTACATTACCAACCACGATCCCGATGGTAAGCACCTATACGGTATCTCGATCATGGTCCATCCGGATTTCCGCCGCCTGCACGTCGGCACCCGAATCTACGAAGCACGCAAAGAGTTGGTTCAGCGCCTGAATTTAAAAAGTTTCCTTGTTGGCGGGCGCATTCCTTTTTACCACAAATATGCCGACCGTATGACTGCCGCGGAATATGTTCAACAGGTCATCCAGCAGAAGATGTATGATCCTGTCCTAAGTTTCCAACTGCTGAACGGCTTTAAACTTAAATGGGTCAACCCCCACTATCTTGACGACGATAAAGCTTCTCTTAGCTACGCTGTCCTGCTGGAATGGAGCAATGTCGACTACCTGCCCCGCTCCAGGCGGCTTTACCTGCGTGCATTTCCTGTGCGTATCTGTACTGTGCAGTATATGCTTAAAAAAATAAGTTCCTTCGAAGCGTTCGCCAGCCAATGTGAATATTATGTAGATGTTGCAGCACTTGACGAATCCGACTTCGTCGTTTTTCCTGAAACGTTTACCTTACAGCTGCTTTCGTTTCTGGGCGAAAGTGTGCCCAGCCTGCAAGTCCGGCGCCTGGCCGGGTTCACTGAACAGTATATCGAGTTGTTTGGCACTTTGGCCGTGAAACACAACGTCAATATCATTGGCGGTTCCCATTTTGTTGAAGAAGACGAGCTGATCTATAACGTCAGCTACCTGTTTCGCCGTGATGGGACCATCGATCGCCAGTACAAACTGCACATTACCCCCGATGAGAAAACCTGGTGGGCAATTCAGCCCGGAAAAGAGCTTAATATTTTCGACACCGACTGCGGCAGGATTGCTATCCTGATCTGTTACGATATACAATTCCCCGAATTGTCCCGTCTTGCTGTTGACCGCGGCGCCCGTATTATCTTTACCCCATTCTGTACCGATGACCGCCAGGGTTACCTGCGGGTGCGCTACTGTGCCCAGGCGCGTGCCGTCGAAAATGAGATCTACACTGTCAACCCGGACTGCCGGGTGTTTTTGTCCACTGATGCCGGGGGCACCGGGCTCAACCTTCAGGCGGCAGACTGCGTGATCAATTTTGAGCTGCCCTGGAATCCCGCGCGCATGAACCAGCGCATCGGGCGGATTAGCAGAATCGGCCAGAAAAGCGGTGCGGTCAACGTCATCAACCTGATTGCCAAGAACAGCATCGAGGAACGCATCTACGCGGGCATTCAGCTCAAAACCGATTTGTTTCAGGGTGTTTTTGACGGGGCCACGGACATGGTGGAATTTTCCCGGGAAAAACGGACAGAATTGCTCAATCAGCTGCGGGAAATAATGCAGGAAGAGCCCGAACCGGTGATGGCCGAACAAAGGACGGCTGAAGAAATCCCGGAGGATACGCCCCATTATCTGAACCCTTCGGTTTTTGAAAATCAGGACACAGCCCTGGCCTATGATGCTGAAGAGGCGCCTGCAGAGGAAAGCACCAGTGAAGGGGCAGCCGTGTTTGCAGATCAGCCCCCGGAAAAAATGGAGGAAGTGCTCAATACCGGAATGGCCTTTATCGGCGGTTTGCTGGAGATGGCCACAGGGAAAAAGATGGAAACCAGCGGCGCGGATGACAAAATGATCCGCATTGACAAGGACACCGGAGAGGTGACCATGAAGTTTAAACTGCCGGGGTTTTGATGAGGCCATGAAACAAAAGCAGATCAACTGGCATCAATGGCAAGACTGGGTGGCTCGGGGGGGTAAGGAACTTGGACTTGGTTTGGATGATTATAAAATCGGGCAGTTGGAAGTGTTTGCCAAAGAACTGCTTGAAGCCGGCCAGCGTCTGAATCTCACCAGTGTGGATGATCCTTTGGCAATTGCGGAAAACCTGATGATCGATTCCATGGTGCCGGCAAAATGGATTGACCCGGGAGCCCGGGTGCTGGATCTGGGAACCGGGGCCGGTTTGCCCGGGATTCCCATGAAGATCGGGTTTCCGGGGCTGGACATGACTTTGATTGACAGCCGGCGCAAACGGATCAGTTTTGTGGGGTATGTGATCCGGCGGCTGGGGCTTGAAAACATTTGCGCCCGGCATGCCCGGGCCGAGGATCTGGCAGGGGAAGATGAAAAGTTTGACGTGGTGGTTAGCCGGGCCGTGTCTTCGTTGGCCGAACTCAACGGTCTGGCCGCGCCGCTGCTCAATTCCGGGGGCATGCTCATGGCCATGAAGGGCAGGGGGGTTGCGGATGAACTGGCCGAAGCATGGCTTGGCGGCATGGAAAACCATGAGAGCCGGGCAAGGATTGAAAAATACCGGCTGCCGGGTCTGGGAATTGACCGGGTGGTGGTGATGGTCAAAGCTGGTTTGTAATTTTTTCTTGACTTTTCCGGTTATGTTTCATTAGCATATAAACAACATATCATTTCAGGTGCCTTATGGAGGCTGAAAAGGGAACCTCGTTAAAATCGGGGACGGGCCCGCCGCTGTAATTGGGGACGAAAGCCGCAAAAAGCCACTTTCCCGCACTCAATTCATTCCAGTGCTGACCGTTTAAGCATAGAATCGATCGATAATTGAGTGCGGGATGGGAAGGCGCAGCAACTCGGATGATCCAAGAGTCAGAAGACCTGCCTGAATGAGAAGATAACCTCCGGGATATGCGCGGACCAGGAAACCCGGCGGCTACATGTATCTGAGGATAAAAAAGGGACATCCCCGGATCGATGAAAATATCGGTCCGGGGATTTTTTTTGGGCCCGGGCCGGTAACACCTTTTTACCTGTGGAGGAAAATGATGAAAAAATGGAGCCGGTTTTTAATCTGCATTTCAGTGTTGTTATGCATGCCAGGATTGGTTTTGGCCAAGGACAGCGAGGGCGGGTCTGCAGCCACGCTCGAAGAAGTGGTGGTGACGGCCACCCGGCAGGAAGAGGCCATTTCATCCGTGCCAGCCAATATATCAGTGATCACGGAAGAAGAAATTCAAAATTCGCCTGCCCGGGATGTGCCTGATCTTCTGCGTACCGAAGCCGGGGTTCACGTAAGTGATATTTCCGGCAACCGGCGTTCTTATAGTGTGGATCTGCGGGGATTTGGCGAAACCGCTTCAATGAACACCCTTGTACTGGTTGACGGCAGAAAAATCAATTCCCCGGATTTAAGCGCAACGGACTGGACCCTGATTCCCGTGGATCGCATTGAGCGAATTGAAATCATCCGGGGCGGCCGGGGCAGCGTGCTATATGGCGATAATGCAGCCGGCGGGGCCATCAATATCATTACCAAGCAGGGCAAGGGGTTTGACGCCAGTGCAGAGATCGCCGGGGGCAGCTATGACACCGGCAAGGCCAACGCCCAGATCAGCGGGTCGCACAAGGACCTGTCCTATTCTCTGACCGGCAGCTACCTGACCTCTGATGGGTACCGTGACAATTCCGATACCCGGGCAAAGGATGTTGGCGCGAACCTGGATTATTTTGCCAGTGACCGGGTGAAGCTTTATTTGAGTTCGGGATATCATGAGGACAAAACCGGGCTGCCGGGTGGATTGAAAGAAAGCGATTTTGCAGCCGGTGCCTCTCGGAAAGATTCCATAAATCCGAATGATTTTGCAGATGTGGAGGATTACTACATCAAGGCCGGCCCGGAAGTGTATTTTTTAAATAATAGCATGTTAAAATTTGACTTTTCATATCGGAACCGTGAATCATTATATTTTAGTTCGTTTTCAACCGGAACATTTGAAGGCGATACAGAAATTGAAACTGTTGCTGTCTCTCCTCGGGTTATACTTGATGAAAGTATTTTCGGATTTAACAACAACCTGACAATTGGCGCAGATTTCAGCCAGGATAAAGAAGACATCGTCAACACCACAATTTATCCAATGTTTCCTGTATTTTCCGGTACTCAAAAATTCAAACTCGAAAAAAGAAATTATGGATTTTATATCCACGAAGAATTTCATGCTACCCCGGAGCTAACGGTATCCGGAGGATACCGCTACGACAGATCCAAATTCAAGTTCTCGCCCAGTACACCGGATAGTACCACAACAAGTGAAGACCTGTATACTGCGGGGATTGTATATCAGTTTCTGGAGCAATCCCAAGTGTATGCCAGTTATTCAAAAAGTTTTCGCAATCCCGTTCTAGATGAATTTTTCGATTTCACAACCAATACCATCAATACGGGTTTGAAATCCCAAACCGGGGATAACTATGAAATAGGGATAAGGCACCATTTCTCTGATACCTTTTACGGCCATATCAATTTTTTCCGCATTGATACGGAAAACGAACTTTATTTTAACCCGATAACATATTCTAATGAAAATTTTGATAGTGAAACCAGGCGTGATGGCGTGGAAGTGTCTTTGGGCAAGGATTTTAAGCATGTAAAGTTTGAAGGCAGTTACGCTTATACGGACGCTGAGATTCGTGGCGGTGAACATGACGGCAATGACTTTCCAAGCGTTCCGGAACATCAGGCCAGCGCCACCACAACATTTTATCCGACAAAAAATCTCTCAATTTCATTAAATGGGGTATATGTGGGCGAACGTCCCTTTATCAGTGATTTTGCAAATGAATTTGAAGATCAGGATGACTATTTTGTTGCCAATACCAAAATCCGTTATCAATGGGATAAAATGAGCGCGTATTTGAATGTCAACAACCTGTTTAACAAGGAATACGAGGAATACGGGGTGTTAAGCCTGTTTTCATCTCCTGTTGAAAGGGCCTATTATCCGTCACCCAAAATCAATTTTCTCCTCGGCTTTACCATGGAGCTGTAGGTGAAAAGTCCCGGGCCGCCATCCCGGGGCTTTTCGAAAAATGCAGGGGAAGCCGCTACGGCTTCCATGACAGGGAATTACCTCCTCCTCCGATTCCCTTCAAACGGCGGGCGAAAGCCCGCCGCTGCATTTTCTGGGGGGTTATCCCCTTGGATGATATTTTTCGTGCATGAGTTTGATCTGGTCGCGGGTGACGTGGGTGTAGATTTGGGTGGTGGAGATGTCTGTGTGGCCCAGCATCATCTGAACGGCGCGCAGATCTGCGCCGCCTTCCAGCAGGTGGGTGGCAAAGGAGTGGCGGAAGGTGTGGGGGCTGATTTTTTTGTCACATCCAACGGCAAGGGCGTATTTTCTCACCAGTTTCCAGAATCCCTGGCGGGTCATGGGCCGGCCGGCACGGCCGAAAAAAAGCCAGGGGCTTGTCTGCTTTTTCAGCATTGCCGGCCTGGCAATGCGGATGTATTGATCCACCCGGCTTTGGGCATGGCCGCCCACAGGCACCAGCCGTTCCTTTGAACCCTTTCCTGTCACGCGTACAAACCCGGCATCCAGGTTCATCTCCTGGAGCTTGATGTGCAGCAGTTCGCTGACCCGGAGGCCTGCGGCATACAGCAGCTCCAGCATGGCCGCATCCCGCATGCCCTTGTGTCTTTTGGTGTCCGGGGTCTCCAGGAGGGTGGTGATTTCGGTGATTGAAAGCACGTCGGGCAGTTTCAGGCCGAATTTGGGCAGGTCAATGAGCCGGGATGGGTCTTTTGAGAGGTGCTTTTCCTGAACCAGGAAACGAAAAAAACCCCGCAGGGTCACCAAATGCCGGGCCCTGGAGCGGATGCCCAGGCCGTCGTCGCGCAGCCGCAGCAGGTATTTTAAAATGGCTGCGGCATCCACCTCATTGGTGCGGCCGATTCGGCTGCCGGTCAGGAATCGCTGAAACCGGGCAAGGTCTGAGCCGTAGGATTCAACCGTGGCATCGGCAAGACCCTTTTCCACCACCAGGTAGTTCAAGTACTGGTCCATGTGCATGGAAATTTCGTTCATGGCAGCAACGGCGGCATTCGGGTCAGAAAAGTTTTACGTCCAGGCTGTTTAATACTTCTGCGCCGTTGGAGCGCACAACCACCATGTTTTCCAGGCGCACCCCGCCCCAGTCGGACAGATAAACTCCGGGCTCAATTGTAAAGACCATGTTTTCCTTTAGTTCAACGTTTCTTTCCGCCACCGGGCTCAGCGACGGGGCCTCGTGGATGGCCAGGCCCACGCCGTGGCCCAGGCCGTGGCCGAAATATTCGTCCAGGCCTTTTTCGTGGAGGTGATTTCTGGCTGCGGCATCAATATCTTTTGTCCAGGCCCCGGGGCGGATGGCTTCCACTGCTTTTTGCTGGGCGTCATAAACTGCGGTAAACACTTTTTTAAACGTTTCATCCCCTCTTCCCAGGACAATGGTCCGGGAAATATCGCTGCAATAGCCGTTTAAAACCGCGCCCCAGTCAAACAAAAGGGGCTGGCTGTTTTCCATGAGCCGTTCTGAAGGGATGGCATGGGGCAGGGCGGCATTGGCTGAAAATGCGGCAATCACCGGAAAGGACACTGACCGGGCGCCGGCTTCCCGCATGCGGCGCTCGATCTCCCAGGCGGCGCGGACCTCGCTCATGCCGGATTCCAGGTTTTCCAGAAAATCGGAAAATGCGGATTCCGCAAGGTGCAGGGACTTGCGGATGGCCTCGATCTCGACTTCCTCCTTGCACTCGCGCAGGTTTTCACAAAGGTTGTCCACCGGTACCAGTTCCACTGATGTGAGCTGCTCGCGGATCATGTCGTACTGGCTAACACTCATGCGGCGGCGCTCGAATCCGAGACGCGATGTGCCCAGTTTCTCAAGGATGCCGGGCAGCTCCTTTGCCAGGCCCTTTTTGTAGCAGACCACTTCAAAGTCTTCGGCTTCCTGTTGGGCCTGGATTTCGTATCTGGAATCCGTGGCCAGCACCAGGTGGTCGCCGGAGATGAGCAAAACCCCGGCGGATTCGTCAAACCCGGTGTCCTGGCCGGTAAAGCCGCTTAAATACATGCGGTTTTCGGCAATGGAGACAAGCAGGGTGTCGATATTGGCTTTTTCAAATGTTTGCCGGATGTTATGGATCCGGTGCCGGATATGGGGTTGCATAACCATAAAATAGCACAACCTGCGGCATTGATAAAGCCAATAACGCCGGGGGGTGCACAAGGACCTTGAAAACAGGTGTGTTTATGATATGAAAGGGAGCATGACAAAGATATTCTGTATTGCCGCACCCGCGGCCGGCGCCGGAAAAACAACCGTTTCAGTGAATCTGGCAGCGGCGTTTGCGGCCCTGGATCAAAACACCCTGCTGGTGGACTGCGATGCCCGAAACCGGTGCCTTGAAGCCGCGGTCATTGACCCGCCGGCAGATGCGCCGGGATTGGATCGGGTGATTGCGGATTCCCGGGATGCCGCAAATTTTTTGGTGCCGACCTGCATTGAACATTTCCGCGTGCTGCCGGCCGGTCCGGGGCTGGGCAGGGCGGCTTTAAAGCCGGGCCGGAACGTTTTTTCGGAAATTGCCGGACAAGACCTGGATATGATGGTTATCAATGCCACGGCAGAGTCCGGGGGCCTGATGCAGGAAGCCGTGTGCTGCGCAGACGTGCTGATCCTGCCGGTTCGCCTGGATTTGGAGGCGGCCGGAAACATTTCCGGTCTGCTTGAAACATACAAACATTTTCTTGAGCAGGTGGCCGCGTTTCGGCAAAACAATCCAGCCGGCGCTTCAACGGCCCGGATTTTGATCAACGGATGCGATGACGCCGCAGAAGCCGAGGCCCTGCTGGGCCCGGAAGTGTTTGAGGCCATTGCCCAACTCTGTCTGCCCGTGTGCATTGCCGAAGATGAGCGCCTGCACGAGGCCATGGTCTTTGGAAAGCCCGTGGTCTGCCATGATATCATCTCCCCCGGGGCCGTGGCTTTTTTGGAACTGGCCGGTCTTTGGACGGATATCGAAGAAATTCGCATGGAAGAAAAAAAGGATCAGATCACATGAAACTTGCCCGCAAGGAAATCATCCAGGCCTGCGAAAAGCAGATGCTGAAAATGCTGGTCAAAAATCTGGACAAATCCGCGGTAAAAGCCCTGATCCGGGAGAAATACGATCTGTCGCCCGGGGAGGATCTGCTGTTTCACGGCGGGGATATTGCGGTTGAAAACAATGAAGTGGTCTACAAACTCGATTTCAGCCTCCGGGTGGGCATGACCGTGATGCTCGACCGGGAGGGAGAATACGTGGATATCCGGGCCAGTCAGAAAAATCTCTCCGAGCCGCCCGAAGACGGGCAGGACTCTGTTTCAGGCGATGACAACCGGCAGCTGGCATCGGATATCGCACGGATGCTTTCGGAAATCAATCAATGATGGTGCCGTAAAAGTCCAATATCTGCGTTACGCGCAATTTCTCAGAATTTCACGTACGGATAAGTACGCTGCATTCTTCGAAATTGCGCAAGCCTTGATCTTGAACTTTTACGGCACCATCTAGAATCAGACTTTTTACAGTGCCATCAATAAACAAATTTAAGGCATAATGCCCATGGAAAACCAGCAGGCACAACCGGTGATCTCCCGGCCGGACATGGCAGTGGTTGAAAACTACAAGTACAAGATTTACAAGCCAACCCGCATTGTTGTGCTCGGAGATCCCAATGATGCGGTAACAAAGCGAATGGAGCAGTTCTGCGATCTGCTCCGGGGGCATCTGCCCTCGCTTGATGTCAAAAATGAAACAAGCGAAGAAGATGAGCGGCCCGCGATTTTTATTTATCCCAATATCCGGTTTTCAGCCGTTCCCGAGGGAAAACTGCTGGAGCTGTTTTTGATGTGCGCGGCCGGGATCGTGCCCATGGAAGAAGCCGAGGCCGGGGTTTCTGCGGCGGATATCCAGAACCGGATCCAAATGCCCGGGGTGGTGCGGGTCTATGTTTCCCCGGTATGCCCCCATTGTCCGGGTGCGCTTGGCAGATGGCTCTACATGGCCGCCTGGGCGCCGGACCGGGTGGATTTGCATGTGATTGATGCCGCTGTTTTTTCCGAGTCCGCGGCCCGGGACAATGTGAAATCCGTTCCCACAGCCATTTTGGATGATCAGTTCAGGTGGACCGGTGTCGTGGCCGTGGCCGAGTTGCTCGATATTTTCGAAAAGCGCAATCCCGCAGATCTCAGTGCGGATACTGTCAAAAAAATCATCTCAGACGGGGATGCCGAAGGCCTGGCCGCCCTGATGGCCGGGGCTGGCAGTGTAATTCCGGGTTTTCTGGATCTGCTGGCCCATCCCAAATGGCCCACCCGCCTGGGGGCCATGGTGGCATTCGAATATCTGGCCGAAACCGCGCCGGATCTGGCCCGCCAAGCCCTGGAGGCCATGTGGAACCGCTTTGCCGGACTTGATGATGCGGTAAAAGGGGATATGATTCATCTTTTCGGCGTGTTAAATGATTCCGAGTTTGCAGGACGGCTGGAATCAGTGATCAACGGTGATTACCCCCGGGCGGTCAGGGAAATTGCAGAAGAGGTGCTGGGGGATTTGGGGTAAAAAACAGGCCGATTCGGCATTGGATTTGCCGAACCGGCCTGTTTCCTGCTATTTTGAACCGCTTTTCTACTTTTCCTGTTCCTGCTGGCTGCGCAGTTCCTCGATGACCTTTTGGGAAATCTGGGCCGGGACCTCATCGTAGTGGGAAAATTTCATGGAAAACATCCCGCGGCCGCCGGTCATGGAGCGAAGATCCGGCGCATAGGTGAGCACTTCGGCCTGGGGCACCAGTGCGCGCACCACTTGGTTTTTGCCCCGGCTTTCCATGCCCAGCACCCGGCCGCGCCTGGAGTTTAAATCACCCATGATATCCCCCATGAATTCCTCTGGCGTGATCACCTCCATTTCCATGATGGGCTCGAGCAGCACGGGATCGGCCTGCTCCATGGCCTTTTTGAAAGCCAGGGATCCGGCGATTTTAAAGGCCATTTCCGAGGAGTCCACGGAATGATATGAGCCGTCATCGACCTTTGCCTGAAAATCAATGCAGGGAAATCCCGCCAGAACGCCTTTTTGCGAGGCCTCGGCAATGCCCTTGTCCACTGCCGGAATATAGGTCTTGGGAATCACGCCGCCGACGATCTTGTCCACGAACTGGTAGCCCGCGCCCCGTTCCAGGGGTTCGAACTCCACCCAGCAGTCGCCATACTGGCCGTGGCCGCCGGATTGTTTCTTGTGCTTGCCCTGGACCCGGACCTTTTTGCGAAAGGTTTCCTTGTAGGGCACCTTGGGAATATTGAGGTTGACCTCGACGTTGTACTTGCGCCGGAGCTTTTCCACCGTGGTTTCGATGTGCACCTGGCCCTGGCCGGTGAGCAGGGTCTGGCGGGTTTCATCGTTTCGCTCCAGGCGCAGGCCCGGGTCTTCCTCGATGAGCTTGGTCAGCGAGGAGTAGATCTTGTCCTCATCTCCCTTGGATTTGGGGGAAATGGCAAAGGACACCACGCCGCGCAGGGGTTCAGCGGGCTTGTATTCAATGGGTTTGTCCGGGGCGCACAGGGTGTTTCCGGTAACGGTTTCCTTTAGCTTGGCCACGGCCACGATATCTCCGGGGCCAGCGCCCTCCAGGGGTTTCTGCTCTTTTCCCTGGATCTGGAGAAGCTGGTTGTAGCGTTCCTTGGTGTCCTTTGTGGCGTTGAAAAATGTGCCGTCGCCCCCGAGTTTTCCGGAAAAAACCCGGAAAATGTTGAGGCGGCCGGCATAGGGATCGGCCACGGTTTTAAACACCAGTGCGGAAAACGGCGCGTCCGGAGACGGTTCCCGGGTTTCCTCGGTTTCCGTGCCGGGAACATATCCGGTTTTCGGCCCGCGGTCTGCAGGGGAGGGCAGGGCGTCTGCCATGAGCCCGGCGAGCAGGTCCACGCCGATATTTAAGGTGGCAGATCCGCACATCACCGGAACAAAGGCTTTTTCCAGGGTCCCCTTGCGCAGGGCGGCCAGGATTTCTTCGTCTGAAAGGGTCTCGCCTTCCAGATATTTTTCCACCAGTTCGTCATCGGCTTCCGCGATGTTTTCAATCAAAGATTCGCGCTCGGCCTCGGCGGTTTCCTGCATGTCTGCGGGAATGTCTGTGGCCTTTGCTTTGCCGTTTTCGTAAACCCAGGCCTTCATGTTGACCAGGTCCACCACGCCCTTGAAATCGGCTTCCTGGCCGATGGGCAGCTGCAGAATAATGGGCTTGGGAGAGAAAATTTCAATCGCGTCATTGAAAGCCTTTGAAAAATCCGCCCGCTCCCGGTCCACCTTGTTGATGAAAATCACCCGGGGCAGGCCGAACTCATCGGCATACTCCCATGCCTGTTCGGACTGGACCTTGATGCCGTCCACCGCGTCAATGACCACAACGGCACTGTCAGCGGCCTGCATGCAAAGCCGGGTATCAGAGAAAAAATTCTGATCGCCCGGCGTATCAATCAGGTTGATCTTTCGCTGTTTCCAGGAAAAGGGATGAAAGGCCGTGGAAATACTGCTCCGGCGCTTGAGCTCCTCGGCCTCGAAATCCATGACGGCATTGCCCGCATCCACGCTGCCAAACCGCTTGGTCGCACCGGCGTTGTGCAGGAGGGCTTCGGCCAGAGACGTCTTACCGGATCCACCGTGTCCGATCAAGGCGATGTTTCTCAGATGTTCTGTCATAAGACTCCTAACTCCTCTCTATTCTGCTGGATTTACATGCGAAACGCAATCGTACTGCATTCCATTGTATTTATCGGTTTGACCGGAAAAAATCAACCTTAAAAGGCGCCTTTATTCATCCCGGGGCCGGCACCTGCAGGTGCTGGATAAACTCCCGGTTGCCCCTGGGTCCGAAAATGGGGGATGGTGTAACTTCACCGGGAATTAAGCCGCATTGTTTAAAAAAATCAGAAAGTTCTTCAATAACGCGATTGTGCAGGGCCGGGTCCCGGACCACGCCGCCCTTGCCCACCTCGCCCTTGCCCACCTCGAACTGGGGCTTTATCAGGGGCAAAATGGTTCCGCCGGGCCGGATAAAGGGCTGTACCGCGGGCACCACGATCTTCAGGGAGATAAAGGAAACATCAATCACCGCCAAGTCCAGGCCGGCCGGCAGATCTTTTTTAGTGGCATGCCGGATATTAAACCGCTCCATTACCGTCACCCGCGGATCCTGGCGAAGCTGCCAGGCCAGCTGGCCGTAACCCACATCCACGGCATACACCCGGTCCGCGCCGTTCTGCAAAAGACAATCCGTGAATCCCCCCGTGGATGCACCCGCATCCAGGCAGGAAAATCCCGAGACATTGATCTCAAAAACCGCCAGGGCGTGTTCCAGCTTCAGTCCCCCCCGGCTGACATAAGCCAGGTCTGAGGCCCGGCTGACGATTTCCGCGTTTTCCGCCACCAGGCTGCCGGGTTTGTCCACTGGATGATCATTGACCAGGATATGGCCGGCCATGATCAGGGCCTGGGCCCGCTGGCGGCTGCCTGCAAGGCCGCGCTCCACAACCAGCAGATCCAGGCGCTTTTTTCCGGTTCCCGGGGTTTTCATGTCAGGCAAGATCCCGGCACATGGCCTCTGCGGCCCTGAACACCGCATCTGCATCCACCTCGTAATGCTTGCGCAGAACGGACTTGGCGCCGTGGGTCACAAAGGTGTCTTTGATGCCGATCCGGGTGATGCGAAAGCCTGCGATCCCGGTGTCTGCCATGGCCTCGAGCACCGCGCTGCCGAATCCGCCGTCAAGCATGTTTTCCTCAACCGTTATCACACGGGGAATTTTTTGGATCAAACTACCGATAAGCTCCGTGTCCAAGGGCTTGACAAACCGAGCATTGACCACAGTAGCGGAAAAGCCTTTGTCGGCAAGCATTTGCCGGGCTTTTACGGCATCTGTGACAGAGTGGCCGATGGCCAGAATCAAAATATCATCGCCACTGCAAAGCACTTCCGCCTTGCCGATGGCAAGGGGTTGGTCATTTTTTTCGGCTTTTTCCGGGTTTTCGCCGGTCACCTTGCCCCTGGGATAACGCACGGCCACCGGGCCCGGGTGGTTGACAGCGGTTACCAGCATGCGTTGAAACTCGTGTTCGTCCATGGGCGCCATGACCACCATGTTGGCAATGGCCCGCAGATAGCTTAAGTCAAACAGGCCGTGATGGGTGGGCCCGTCTTCGCCCACAATGCCGCCCCGGTCCACGGCAAACACCACGGGCAGGGATTCCAGGCAGACATCGTGGATAATCTGGTCATAGGCCCGCTGGAGAAAAGTGGAATAAATGGCCACTACCGGCTTGTAGCCCTCTGTGGCCATGCCTGCGGCAAAGGTGACCCCGTGGGCTTCGGCAATGCCCACGTCATAGAACCGGTCCGGAAATTTTTCCGAAAATGGCCCAAGCCCGGTGCCTTCTGGCATGGCCGCGGTCACGGCAATGATGTTTTTGTCCTTTTCCGCCAGGCGCACCATGGTCTGGCCGAAAATATCCGTGTATGCGGGCAGGTCGCTGCAGTTGACCCGGCCGCCGGTTTCAGCATCAAAGCAGCCCACCCCGTGAAAATAAACCGGGTTGGATTCGGCCGGGCCGTAGCCGCGGCCCTTGGTGGTGGCCACGTGGAGCAAAACCGGCTCGTCAAGGTTTTTGATGTTTTCCAGGATATCGATCAACTGATCGATGCGATGGCCTTTGATGGGACCGAAGTATTCGAAATTAAAGGCTTCAAAAAGCATGCCCGGCGTGACAAAGGCCTTGATGGACTCTTCTGCCCGCTTGGCCAGATAATAGGCGTCACTGCCGATTTTTGGCAAGGAGCGCAGCAGCTCGCCGAATTCCTTTCTTTTGTCCTGGATGAATTTGCCGGAAAACGTTCGGCTCAGAAGCGATGACAAGGCCCCCACGTTGGGCGAGATCGACATTTCATTGTCATTTAAAATTACAATGAGTTCCTTGTGGATGGCCCCGGCCTGGTTTAATGCCTCGTAGGCCAGGCCCGCGGTCATGGAGCCATCACCGATGACGGCAATCACCCGGGAGTCGTCGTTTTTGAGGCGCTTGGCACAGGATATGCCCAGGCCCGCGGAAATCGAGGTGCTGGAATGGCCGGTGGAAAACGCATCACACAGGCTTTCCGATATCTTGGGAAACCCGGACAGCCCGCCAAACTGCCTGAGAGTGGAAAACCGGTCGGCCCGGCCGGTAAGCAGCTTGTGGGTATAGGACTGATGGCCCACGTCCCAGACCAGCTTGTCCGTGGGGATGTCAAACACATAGTGAATGGCAATGGTGAGTTCCACCACGCCGAGATTGGATGCAAGATGCCCCCCGGTTTTGGAGACCACCTCTACGATGCGCTCCCGGATTTCCCGGGCCAGGTCAGGCAGCCGGGAGCGAGGCAGTTTTTTTAAGTCCGCCGGGGAGTTGATGGTTTCAAGTAAGCCCAATGAAATCGATTCTCCAAAGTAACAATTATATGGTTAGAATGCCGGATCAGCGGCATGGCTTTTTATTTGTCCCTTTCGACAATATAAGCGGCCAGGGCGGCCAAAGGTGCTGCCTTGTTACCAAAAATCTCAATTGCCTGCAAGGCTTTGGATATCAGGTCGCCAGTATAGTCCCGGGCGCCATCAATGCCCATGAGGGAAGGGTAAGTGGATTTGGCCCGGGCGGTATCGGTTCCGGAAGCCTTGCCCATACGCCCGGGATCGCCACGGACGTTTAAAATATCGTCTGTGACCTGAAAGGCCAGGCCGATATGGCCGGCATAGGTGTTTAGGGCGCGTTTTTCCGCATCATCTGCGCCTGCGAGCAAACCGCCGGTTTCAACCGATGCACGAATCAGGGCCCCGGTTTTCAACTCATGCATCTGCTTGAGATCCGCCAGGGCCAGGCCCTGGCCTTCGCCGGCCATGTCCTGCATCTGCCCCTCGATCATGCCGCAATAGCCGGCTGCTTTTGAGATCACATCAATGGATTCCAGAATCCCGGCCGCATTTGCCGTGTCAAGCTTTGCGCACCCGGCCAGGGTTTCAAAGGCCAGGGTCAGAAGGGCGTCTCCGGCCAGAATGGCCGTGGCCTCGTCAAAGGCCACATGACAGGTGGGCCGGCCCCGGCGCAGTTGGTCATCATCCATGGCCGGCAGATCATCATGGATCAGGGAATAGGTGTGGATCATTTCAATGGCGCAGCCGGCCTGAAGCACTGCCTGATCTGCCGCACCCCCCGCAGCCTCGGCGGCGGCCATGCACAGCACCGGCCGCAGGCGTTTTCCAGGGGCCATGAGGGAATGCTGCATGGCCGCACACAGCCGGGTGGGCTCCGGGCCGCAGGAGAGCAGGGCGGTCAGGTGCCTGTTGATCCGGTCCTGGTGATTTTTCAAATACCCGGTCAGGTCAAATGACCGGGCCTGATGGCTGAGGTTATTCATTGGTTCCGGCATTTTTGTCCGATGGGGTGGTGTTTTCGGCAAAAGGGGCTTCGGCTGCGGTGCCGTCCTGTTTTTCCATCAACTGAACGATCTTTTTTTCGGTTTCATCGAGTTTTTCAAAACAGGCCCGGGATAGGCCGATGCCTTCCTCAAATTTTTTCAATGCCTTATCCAATGGCAAATTGCCGGCTTCCAGCTCTTCGACAATCTTTTCAAGCTGGGCCATGGATTCTTCAAACGTCTTTTTTGCCATTATCGTTTTTCCTTTCAATCCGGCATGTTAACATGCCTTTTGCAAGTATGACTTCAACTTTTTGGCCCGGGGCCACGGCTGCGGCATCCGTGAGCACGGTTTTGTCCGGCAGGACCCGGGTGATGCTGTAGCCCCGATCCAGCACGGCCAAAGGGCTGAGCGCGTGCATGCGGCCACAGGCCGATTCCAGCCGTGCGCGCTTTTCCTGGATAAGGGTTTTGCCTGCGGATTTCAGGCGCCGGTCCAGGTTTTGGTGCCGGTCGGCCAGGGCAGACACGCGGGAGGCCAGGGGCACGGCCATGAGCCGGTCATGGCGCCAGCACAGCCGTTCGCGCCGATTTGCTGCAATTCGGTTCATTGCCTGGGCCAGCCGGGCATGGAGTTCATCCATGCGGATGCGCAGGTCATCCATGCGCTGTCTGGGATGGACCAGGCGGCGGGTGAGTTTCTGGGTGTTTTGCCGCAGATCCCGCACCTGTCTGACGATTGCGCCTTGCAGCCGCCGGGTGAGCACCTGGAGGGTGTAGCTCACATCCTGTTTAACCGGCACGGCCAGTTCGGCTGCCGCAGACGGGGTGGGCGCGCGCAGATCCGCTGTAAAATCGGCAATGGTGTAATCGGTTTCATGGCCAACAGCAGAGATAAGCGGAATTTCCGATGCAAAAATCGCCCGGGCCACGGCCTCTGAATTAAATGCCGCCAGGTCCTCAAGCGAGCCGCCGCCGCGGGCCAAAATAATCACGTCTGCGGCCTTGTGGCGGTTTGCCATTTCAATGGCGGAAACGATTTCCGCTTCTGCGGTATCTCCCTGGACGGCCGCGGCAATCACCCGGATGGGGATGTTGGCAAACCGCCGGGACATGATGCGGATAATGTCATGGACCACCGAGCCGGTGGCCGAGCTGATAACGACCACTGCAGCAGGCAGAAAAGGGACAGGCTTTTTGTATTTTTCATCAAACAGGCCTTCTTCGGATAGTTTCTGCTTGAGCTGCTCAAATGCCGCCTGCAGCGCTCCGGCACCCGAGGGCTCGATGTATTCCAGGATGATCTGGTAGCTGCCTCTTGGCGCATATACACTGATGCGGCCGAAACCCGTGACCTGCATGCCGTCTTCAAGGTCAAATTTCAGGTTTCTGGCCTGGCCCTTAAACATCACGGCCTGGATCTGGGCGTCCTTGTCCTTTAGAGTGAAATAGCAGTGGCCGGATGCCGGCACGCGCAGGTTGGAGATTTCACCGGAAATCCACACAAATGGATAGTTTTTTTCCAGAAGGTTTCTGATCTGCGCGGTCAGCGCACTGACCGTATAAACGTTTCGCGCCGCGCTTATATTGGAATCCGTCGGGGTCATGGGTATGCGTTTTTAAGGTTATTTTTCCGGTTGTTTGAATCTTGCCAAGCTAGCACAGTTGAATCAATCAATCAATCCCAAATCCGGCCAAAAACCGTTGATAAAAGTCGTTTCTGAAGGACCTTAACAGGCTTGCCCGATTTTTGATATTTTTATAACGTCTGATAAGATATATTATGTAAACTTTTCTTCAAGCCAGGAAAACCAGGGCGTTTAGATGGATTTGGCCCTGGAATCATGTGCCCTTTCATACATGCAATCGGCTTTTAATCTTTTTTGAGCTTTTGCCTTTCCTGTTTCACCGGGATTTTATTTCTGGTTCGGTTTCCGGTCCAGGATCTTTCGCACCGCAGGCATGATATAAATTTCCTCCAGGGGCATCTGCCGCAGGCAGTCTGCCAGGAGCGCGATTTTTGCGTTTACGGACAGGCGCTTGTCCATGATAAAGACCGACTCGCCCCTGATCCGGCAAAGGCCGCTTTTTGCATTGACCCCGGTGGCCCGAAGATTTTGTTCCGCCACCCGGATGTCGAGTTTTCCAGCGGTTTCCACAAGGTGCTGGTAGATCTGAGTTTGTTTCATTTCAAAAATCGTTTCCCGGAATACCGATCCGGCTTGAAAACAGTCGGCAATGTGTTATTATGTTTTTAGCTGATTGCCGGAAAACCCTGCAATCGGACTTGATTTCCTTAAAACTGAATCACTTGAGACCTAAACACTTCCATACAACAGGAGGCGCATTTACATGGCAAACACGGCAACAACCAGGCAAACCGAACGCACCCAGGTCATGGTCAACAGCTTTATCCGAAGCGTTTACAACTGGATGGCCTTCGGCCTGGCGCTAACCGGCGTAGTGGCGTTTTTCACCGCCCATAATCCCACCATGCAGCAGCTGATTTTCGGCACACCCATGGTGTTTTTCGGCCTGATCATCGCAGAGCTGGGCATGGTTTTTTACCTGAGCGCAAGGATCCAGAAAATGGAGGCCTCTACAGCCACGGGCCTGTTTCTGCTCTATGCCGCGGTAAACGGCCTGACCCTGTCCTTTATATTCCTGGTATACACGGGAACCTCCATTGCCCAGGTGTTTTTCATCTGCGCGGCCACGTTTGTGGCCTGCAGCATCTACGGTATGACCACAAAGCGGGATCTGACCTCCTGGGGCAATTTTTTGTTTATGGGTCTGATCGGCATCATTATCGCCTCTGTGGTCAACATTTTCATGCAGAGTGCGGCCATGCAGATGATCATCAGCTATATCGGCGTGCTGGTGTTTGTGGGCCTGACCGCCTATGACACCCAGAAGCTCAAAAACATGGCCATGACCCAGCCCGCAGACATCGAGGCCGGGGTGGTGAGAAAAGGCGCCATCATGGGCGCCCTTTCCCTGTATCTGGATTTTATCAACCTGTTTATCATGCTGCTCTACATTTTCGGCAACAGGGATTAAACCCCACACACAAGGGTCATCAGTACATGGGGAGAAGCCGGGAAAACCGGTTTCTCCCTTTTTTTGTCTTTATGGGTTTTTTATTCCAGGAAGCCGTTTAATTCAGCGGCAATCACATCCACGATCTGCCGGCACAACTGATCGGTTTCTTTTTCATCCGGGCCTTCCACCATGATCCGGCACAGGGGCTGTGTTCCGGAATAACGCACCAGCACCCTTCCCTGCTCTCCCAGGTGGTTTTTCACTTTTTCGATTTCTTTTGCAATGGCAGGAAGTTGATAAATATCTGTTTTCTCCCGGATCCGGACGTTTTTGAGCACCTGGGGATAGCGCCGCATGACCCGGCAAAGCTTGGAAAGCCGACTTTTGGATGCGTCCATGGCCTCAACCAGGTGCAGGGCGGTCAGTATGCCGTCACCGGAAGTGTGGGCGTCCAGGAAAATCATGTGACCTGAGTCCTCGCCGCCGATAACCGCCCCGCTTTTTCGCATTTCATCAAGCACGTACCGGTCACCCACATCGGTGATCCGGTGATCGATGTCCATTTCCTTTAAGGCAAGGCGAAGGCCCAGGTTGCTCATGACCGTGCTGACGGCCAGGTTGTTTTTCAGGCGGCCGGCCTGTTTCATGTGCCGTGCGCAGATGGCCAGGATCTGGTCGCCGGTGACCGCCGTCCCGGTTTCATCCACGGCAATGAGCCGGTCTCCGTCTCCGTCAAATGCGCAGCCCAGATCCGCCCGGTTTTCCAAAACCGCCTGCCGCAGGGTTTCAATGTGCTGGGAGCCGCATCCGTCATTGATATTGATGCCGTCAGGGGAATCAAACAAAACCGTCAAATCCGTCCCGAGTTCTGCAAACACCTGAGGGGCGATTTCCGAAGTGGCCCCGTTGGCGCAGTCCAGAACGATTTTCATGTCCTTTAAAAGATCGTTTCTGCCAGCGTTTTTTTTTAAAAACCGGGCATATTGCTCTGCTGCTTCCGGCATTGGATAGACGCGGCCGATGGCTTCGGGTGCCGCTGCCAGGTGGATTTCCGGGGATGTATTGAGTATGCGGGATTCAATTTGTTCTTCAGTGGCGGAATCCAGTTTGAACCCCATGGCGTCAAACAGTTTGATTCCGTTGTCCTCGTAAGGGTTGTGGGATGCCGAAACCATGATGCCCGCATCGGCCCGGGCATGCCGGACCAGAAAGGCCACCGCAGGGGTGGGAAGCATGCCTGCAAGCAAGACATCGGCCCCGGCCGAACAGATGCCCGCGGCAAGGGCGGCTTCGATCATGTCGCCTGACATCCGGCCGTCTTTTCCAATCACAATTGTGCTGCGGTGGTTGTGTTTTAAAACAGCTGCAGCAGCCCTTCCCAGGTTCAATGCAATTTCCGGGGTGATCGGATGCTGGTTGGCCACCCCGCGAACGCCGTCGGTGCCGAAAAACCTTCCCATTTCATGATCCGTTCAGCTGTTTGTTTCGTCAGGTAAAACAGACTGCCAGGATTCCATGCAGGCGTCTGTCAAAGCCTGCAGCCATTCTGCGCCGGCTGCGGCCAGGTTTTTATCAAGGCCCTGGATTACCTGGATGTAGTCGGGACTGTCTTCCGAATCGGTCCGCTCCCGGATCAAACGGACAAAATGATCTCTTTTTTCAGGCAGATCCATTTGTTCCCCGGGTATCTGAAGGCGGCTTTCAAGGCGGTCCCAACACGGACCCAGGTGATCGGGTGCCACTTTTTGGGCAAAATCACCCAAGCGCTTGATGCGCTCGTTGATACAGTCCTGCAGGGTGTCGACCAGGCCCTGGTACAGGGCACGGGGCATCCGGCTGGAGATAAAAAGACTTCGCACATGGGCGTACCACTGCTCCAGGGCCCTTAAATTGGCCAGGTAATAAAGATTGTTGGATACGATACCCCGAAGGCCGCCCACACCGGATGCGCCGGTGTAAGGCACGTTTCCGGATCGGGCCGGCCCGCCGAAAATCAGCCGGCCCGGCCGGGTCTCGCTTTTGCGGCAGATGGTGCCGGCGGCAACTACAGTGCCGAAAGCCAGTCTGCAGGGGCCCACAAGCCCGCCCTGCCCGCCCAGAAATATTGGCGGCTGGTTGAGCATGACACCGTTTGGCACATCCCCGATCAGCGAAGCCGTGGCCTTTTCTTGTCTGGGGGTAAAATTAAAATGAATGTAGGCGCTTCCCACCTCGCTGTGATTTTTTGGCCCGGTGCCCCCGGACATGAAACAGTCACAGAAGTTGACCAGGCTGCCCAGGGTAACAAAGGGAAACAGAATGGTCTGTTTTAGTCCAGCGCTGTGGGCGGCACTGGCATGTTCCTCCAGGATAGTGCCGGCCCGGATGTGAGCGGATGGTCCAATAGATGATTTTTCCAGAAAAACCGAACGGCTGAAGTATCCGCCTTCAAGTGATACTTGAGGCCCCACAAAGCAGTTTTCAACCGTGGCTGTGGCCTGCGCGCCGATTTGGGCATCCGTGCAGATCAGGGTGTGAGGGCCCCTTATGCGGGCGCCCGGGTGAATGACAGCGCCCGGTGATATCCGGTTGATGTCCACCTCGGGCGCAATTTCAACGGTTTGCGGCTGTGGAATCACCACGCCGCGATCAATCAAGGCCTGGATCATTGTCACCTATCCATTTAAAATCACGGTTTTGTCAGGGCCGGCTGTCAAATGTATTTTTTGTACCAGTTGTTTGGCGGATTGTCCATGGATTTTACCAAAATAAGCCTGATTTCAAGTTGTTAAAGTAAACTGTGCTTGAAGCCGTAACCTTTTTATGATAATTAACAGGTTTCTTAAAAAAACGATTCTGAGGCGACCCCGCAGAAGCGGATGCAAAACAGAATTGGCGAAAACACTTTAATCGGCATATCATATAAAATGAATCAAAAATCTTATCGACTTTTAACCCGAAGCGATCTTGACGGCTTGATTTGTGCCGTTTTGCTCAAGCACCTGAAAATGGTGGATCAAATCGAACTCATTGATCATCCCAGCGTCATGCAGGAAGGCGGGGTTGTGGTGACTGAAAACGACATCATCGCCAACCTGCCCTTTGTTCCCGGTGTGTTTATGGCTTTTGACCATCATGTATCTGAAACCCTTCGCAACCGTGAGCAGAAAAATCTGGTGATTGACGCAGACGCGCCATCGGCCGCCCGGGTCATCTATGAATATTACGGTGGCCGGAGCCGGTTTCCCCGGCATTTCGATGAAATCATGGAGGCAGTGGACAAGGCGGATTCGGGTCAGTTTTCCCGGAGGGAAATCCTGCATCCCACGGGATGGTCGCTGCTGAACTTTCTGGTGGACAAGCGCACCGGCATCGAGGACTGGTGCCGGTTTGCCATCAGCGACCAGGAGTTCAAGCGCCGCCTCATTGACTGGATCGCTGAACTTCACATTGATCAGGTTCTGGCCCTTCCGGATGTCAGCCAACGTGCGGAAATGTATTTCCAGTATGCGGAAAAATACAAGCAGCAACTGGTTTCCATTGCCGAGGTGCACCACAATATTGTGTTAATCGACTGCCGCGGTCGGCAAAGCGGATATCCGGGCAACCGGTTTGTGGTGTATGCACTTTACCCGAACTGCAATATTTCCGTTCAGCTCAAGCAGGAACCGGACACCGGCAAAACCACCTTTTCCGTGGGCAAGTCCATTATCAACAATACTTCTGCAGTCAACATCGGAGAACTGATGCTCAAATACGGCGGCGGCGGACACCGGGCTGCCGGGGCCTGCCACGTGCCGGCCGAAGACGCCCAAGCGGTTCTGGCGCAGCTGCTCCAGTCCCTGAGCGATCCGGAAAATGATGTCCCGGGTTCCTGAATGACCTGAAAAAGCCGGAATCCGGTTGGAAAAGGCGTATTAACCTTGATGGCACCGTAAAAAGTCTAATTTCAGATGGTGCCATAAAAAGTTCAAGATCAAGGCTTGCGCAATTTCGAAGAATGCAGCGTACTTAGCCGTACGTGAAATTCTGAGAAATCGCGCGTAACGCAGATATTGGACTTTTACGGCACCATCAATCTTCAAACTGATAAATGACGGCACCCCAGGTGACCCCGGCGCCCAGGCCAGCAAACAGGACTGTGCTGGATTTGCCGATAATCTCTTTTTCCAGGGCCTCATCCAGGGCAATGGGAATGCTGCCGGCAGTGGTATTGCCGTAGCGCTGGATATTGTGATACATTTTTTCTTCAGGTATTTGCAGCGCTTTTTGAAACCCCTGGTTGATCCGGATATTGGCTTGGTGAGGAATGATCAGGTCCACTTCTTCAAGGCTGACCCCGGCTTTTTCAAGGGTGTGATACGTGACCTCGGGCAGCCGGGTCAGGGCCAGCCGGTAAACATTGCGGCCGTCCATCCTGGGGTAATGCCGCCCTTGGTCGAGCATTTCGTGGGTCAACCGTTTGCTCAGCCGGGAGGCGGGTGCTTCGGTCATCAGGGCATCGGCGTACTGGCCCTGGGCATGAAGCGTGGAGGCCAGAATGCCCACCTTTGAATCTGTTTCCAGGCCTTCCAGGCAAACCGCTCCGGCACCGTCGCCGAAGATCACTGCGACATCCCGGCCCCTGGTGGAAACGTCCAGGCCTGTGGAATGAACCTCAGAGCCGACAAACAACACCCGGTTGGCCTGTCCGCTTTTGATATAGGCGTCTGCCGTGGCCAGGCCGTAGAAAAAGCCGGTGCATTGCTGCCGGATATCCAGGGCTGGCGTGGTTTCAAGGCCCAGCATGTGTTGGAGCAGGCATCCTGAGCCTGGAAAAAAAATATCCGGGCTCAGAGTGGCAAAAATAATCAGATCGATATCTTCCGGTTTCCACCCGGCCCGGTCCAGGGCAATCTTTGATGCTTCCAACCCAATGTCGGCGGCTCCCATGCCACCTTCCTCCGGTACCCAGTAGCGCTGCTCAATTCCGGTGCGCTGCTGAATCCATTCGGCCGAAGTATCCATCCACTGCGTCAGATCTTCATTGGTGACCAGTCTTGGCGGGAGATACCGCCCGGTTCCCCTGATAATTGTTTTTTTCATGTGCACCTGTATTTGAATTTTCCCGAAAATGTTTTCAAATGTTTCAGACGGGTCGTGGCCGTTGTTTTAACTGGATCCGTTTTCCTTGACCACATTCTTGGCCACCGGGCCCCGGTCGCTTTCCTCGATGTCAAAGGTAACCGGCTCGCCTTCGGCAAGGGTTTTAAATCCGGGTTCATCAATGGCTGAATAATGAACAAAGATATCCCGGCCTTCATCTTCGTGCCGGATAAACCCGAAACCCTTTTTCTCATTAAACCATTTGACTGTTCCGTTTGCCAAACCCCTTCCTCCTTTTGTCATGTCGTCGATAAAAACATATGCAAATGCTTGCGTCATCTGCCCGGACCCCGGTCCGGCCGGGGCCGGGCATAAAAGCATCCCCTTAAAATCCTGCTGGTATTAATTGTCGGCAGAGGCTTCAGGCAGATTTTTTTCCACGGGATATTTTCGCTTCAAAGACTCAATATAGGGTTCGAGGTCCTGCATGATTTTTTCCTGCCGAAGTTTTTCCCGGACAGATTCTTTGACTTCGTCAAAGGATTTGGTTTCAGCCGCTTTTTTATCTTCGCTTTTGATCAGGTGATAGCCGAAACGGCTTTCCACAATGTCACTGACTTCGCCCGGCTCCAGGGCGAAAGCGGCTTCATCAAAGCTTTCCACCATCTGGCCGCGTCCGAAGTAGCCCAAATCACCGCCTTTTTCGCTGCTCTGGCAATCCGAGTATTCCTTTGCCAGCTCAGAGAAGTCTTCACCGGACTGGAGTTTCTTTTCTACTTCCTTGATTTTATTTTTCGCCTCGGCCTTCTGGGTCTCATCGGTATCCGGTTCTGTCTGGATCAGAATATGGCGGGCACGAACCTGTTCCGGAGTTTTATATTCCTCTTGGTTTTCCTGGTAATAATCCCTGGCTTGTTTATCGGACACTGAAATTCCGGATTCGATTTTTTCCTCAATAAGGTTTCGAATGAGAAGGTTTTCGCGCATTTCCGTCTTCAGCTCATCCTCGGAATAATTGCTTGAGGCGATTTTTTTCTCAAAAGCTTCCTGGCTTTCGAACTGTTCCTTTAACTCATTGAGCTGCTCTTGGATCTCGGATTCATCAACATTGATGTCCTGGGCTTTGCTTTCTTCGATAAGTAATTGTTTTTCAATCAAATTATTTAGAATCGATTTCCTGAGCTGGGCAAGCTGTTCGCCCTGGATGGGCATGCCCATGTTTGCATAACGGGACCGCATCAATTGGATCTTTTGTTCCAGTTCCTGGGCTGTGATTTCCACATCGTTGACTACTGCCACAGTTTGCGCATCCTTGGCAGCTTCTTTATCCTCTGCGCCAAAAGCGGCACCTGCGGATGCAGAAAGGACTATTGCAACGATAAAAATCACGAGCTTGGAAATCAGGGGTAAACGCATAAATTGGCTCCTTTTGGATTTATCTCTCCGGGTTGACAGGAATCAGGGAATCGGCATGCTGATCAAAGACAGGGGCGGGGCATGAATATTTGCCATACAGGCTGACAATAAGATTTGAAAACAAAGCAACAATTCCCCGGGAGTTTTGCGACCGTGTCTTCCCGCTTTGGGAAGTGGTCGGGACGGCAGGATTTGAACCTGCGACCCCAGCGTCCCGAACGCTGTGCTCTTCCAGACTGAGCCACGTCCCGACTTGTTGGGTGCATTTTTTATGTTACATTGCCCGGATTGTCAATTAAAAAATATCGCCCGGGCTAACCAAACGGGTTATTTAACATGATGGTCTGATCCCGTCCCGGTCCCACTGAAATAATTTCAGCCGCGGTTTCAGTGAGTTCCTCGATGCGGCGAAGGTAGTTCCGGGTGGCTTCGGGAAGCTGGTCATAGCTGCGCACAGCCGAAATATCCGCCTCCCAGCCCGGCATTTCTTCATAGACCGGCTCGCATTCGGCCAGCACCTGGAGGCTTGTTGGAAAATCTTCCAGTTCCTTGTTTTTGTACTTGTAACCGGTGCAGATTTTCAGCGTATCCAGTCCGCCGAGCACATCGAGCTTTGTGACCGCAAAACCGGTGAGGCTGTTTAACCGCACGGCGTTTCTGAGCATGACCGTGTCAATCCAGCCGCATCTGCGCCTGCGTCCGGTGGTGGCGCCGAATTCAGCGCCCTTTTCCTGAATGAAATCACCGGTTGCATCAAAGAGTTCAGTGGGAAACGGCCCCTTGCCCACACGGGTGGTGTAGGCCTTGACAATGCCGGTGACCCGGTCGATCTTTTTGGGCCCCACCCCGGCGCCGCAACATGCGTTTCCGGAAACCGTGTTCGAAGAAGTCACATAAGGGTATGTGCCGTGGTCAATATCCAGATGAGTGCCTTGGGCGCCTTCAAACAGCACGCGCCTGTCTTCTCTGAGCACCTGGTCAATCATCACGGATACATCCGTGACATAAGGCGCCAGCCGATCCCGGTACCGGCTGTAAGAATCGATTACGTCCTGAACATCCACGGCCGGGGCTTTGAAAAATTCGGTAAGATAAAAGTTTTTTTCCTCTGCCACGGCCCGCACATTTTCTTCAAACCCGTCGTCGAGCAGATCCACGAACCGAATGCCGCGCCTGGCGGACTTGTCTTCATAACAGGGGCCGATGCCCCGACCAGTGGTGCCGATCTGCTTTTTTTCATTGGCCGCCTCCCTGGCATGGTCCATAGCCTTATGGTAGGGCATGATCAGGTGGGCTTTTTCACTGATTTTTAACTGCTCCGGACCTACGTTCACGCCCTTTTCGGTCAGATAATCAATTTCGTTGATCAGCACTTCCGGATCCACCACCATTCCGTTTCCGATCATGCAGACCTTGCCCTGGATGATCCCCGAGGGCACCAGGTGGCTGATAAACTGCTCCCCGTTGACCACCATGGTGTGGCCGGCATTGTTTCCGCCCTGGAATCGGACCACGTAATCGGAATACTCCGCCAGCAGGTCAACGATTTTGCCCTTTCCCTCATCTCCCCACTGGGTGCCGATAATGACGATATTGGCCAATTGCTGCTCCTTTCTAAACGCGTGCCATTATAATAATGCTTTGGTTCAAAAAAATACGGCAGAGCGTTAAACCTAAACTGAGCGATTTTCAAGTTTGCTGCAGATACAAGAAAGCGGATGTTAAGCTATAGTGAACTATGCGAGACATCCGCTGACACAGTAGATGCGGCAAAATTGAAAATCCCGGAGGGTTTCAAATTTTTAAAGCTGAAATTGATCAAAATACTTTAAAATAATATGGAAACAAAAACTTTAAAAAATTGAAACGCTCGGTTTAGGTTAAAGGGGGTTTTTACCCCGCCGTGCCGCAAAAAAATCGATCAGCAGTGTCCGGCATGCCTGTTTTCGCACCCCGGCGACAATTTCCGGGTGGTGATTCAAGCGCCGGTCTCCGGCAAAATCATACAAGGATCCGGCAGCGCCCCATTTGGGGTCAAAGGCCCCGAAAACCACCCGGCCAATGCGGGCGTGAATCACCGCTCCCATGCACATGGGACACGGTTCTACCGTAACATAGAGGCAGGTGTTTAACAAGCGATAGTTTCCGGTTCGCCGGGCTGCAGAGCGGATTGCCAGGATTTCTGCATGGGCCGTGGGATCGGCCATGGTGATGCTTTGGTTAAAGGCCGATGCCAGGATACCGCCGTGGTTATCCACAACCAGGACACCCACGGGTACCTCCCCGCAGGCTGCCGCCTTTTGTGCCTGTTCAATGGCGGCATCCATGAATTGATTATCCCGGTCCCGGGTGTCCATGATTTTTCTCCCGTCAGCGTCCCGCACCGGATCGATGTCGTGGAGCAAACTTATTATTGACAAGGCGATTTGGATCGCCTATGTAAGGTGGCATTCATTTTGTCAGCGCCCGTAGCTCAGCTGGATAGAGTGCCGGACTACGAATCCGTAGGTCGCAGGTTCGAATCCTGCCGGGCGCGCCAATAAAATCAAGGGTTTGGCCGGAATCGGCCGGGCCCTTTTTTTTGTCCTGTCCACTCTGTATCCGCTTGAGGTTTTTACGGCGCCATCTGAAAATCGACTTTTTACGAGCACATCAGGTTTTGGGCATAAAAAAA